>CAYTUO010000500.1:0-3017 GCA_964441015.1 uncultured Pleurocapsa sp. | reverse complement strand
AATATTTTCTGGTTTTCCTTACTTTAATCTATTCAATTGAAAACCGCTATAATAAGTTATTACGATGCTAGCAAAAGTCAAACGGGGAAATCCCCGACCGATAGCTAATTGTGCTAACACCGCGCAATTAGTCTCGCTGTGGCTTCACGGAAAAACGGCTCAAACACAACGCGCTTACGAATACGACGCTCGCTGTTTCATCGCTTTTTTAACCAATCAATCTCCCGACCAAACTCGCCTAGCCGATTGGGATTTAAGGCAGGTCGCGCTCAACGAAGTTCAAGCGTTTGAAGATTTCTTAGAAGAGCAGGGCTTGTCCCCCTCCAGCCGCGCCCGACGGTTGGCGGCGATTAAAAGTCTGCTATCGTTTGGGCAAAAGATTGGCTATTTAGATTTTAATGTCGGCTCTAGCGTTAAGCTCCCCAAACCCAAAAATACCCTGGCGCAGCGCATCCTCAGCGAACTTGAGGTCATGACCCTATTTGCTTTAACGCCGCCCGGACGCGATCGCCTGATTATTCAATTGCTCTACTACACTGGCGCTAGAGTGGGGGAAGTAGCTCTCTTGACATGGAAAGACGTTCAACCCAACCGCGACGGGCAAGGTCAGGTCACTTTGTACGGCAAAGGCAACGAAACCAGGACGGTAATTATCCCGGCGACCCTTTATCAAGGGTTATTGGAGATGAGAAGCGATAACAATCCCGATGCTGCTGTGTTTGTCAGCCGTAAGGGAAAGAAACCCTTACAAGAGAGGCAAATCCGAAAGATTGTAGTTGATGCAGCAGCACTAGCCGGGATAACTGGGTCGGTTTCGCCCCACTGGTTGCGCCACTCCCATGCGTCCCATTCCCTAGACCGGGGCGCTGCGCCTCAGTTGGTGCAGAAGACCTTGGGACACAAAAGCTTGGATACGACCACCCGCTACGCTCATGCCCGTCCGAATGATTCTAGCGGCTTATATCTGCCAAAATAAACGCACCGCTTGATTTTTGCTTAATCAATGCCCAATCTCTACATTATTGGTGGCGCTAATGGCTCTGGCAAAACTACCGCTGCCAGAACAATTTTGCCCAATTTCCTAGACGTTTTTGAATACGTCAACGCCGATGAAATCGCGGCAGGACTTTCCCCTTTCAATCCAGAATCGGTTGCCATGCAAGCAGGACGATTAATGTTAGAGCGCCTCCAAACTCTTGCCGACTCCAAAGCGGATTTTGCCTTTGAAACTACCCTCGCCGCCCGTCATTTTGCCCGATTTTTGCGAGACTGTAAGGGGGAGGGCTATACCGTTAACCTGATATACTTCTGGCTACCAAGTCCCGAATTAGCGATTTTTCGGGTACAGAGAAGGGTCGAAAGTGGGGGGCATAATATTCCGGCTGACGTTATTCGCCGCCGCTACGAACGGGGACGCACAAACCTAACCCAGTTGTATTTACCTTTGTGCGCTCGATGGATTGTTTATGATAACTCTAGTTCTACTCCTGTCTTAGTAGCTGAATCTCCCTTAGCTCGCTCGCCAATTATTTATCAACCGAATATCTGGAGACAAATTATCGAGGAAGCCAATGACTAATCAAAACCCTGAAACGCTATCGAGTCAAATTGATGCGGGTGTAAAACTTGCCGTTGCCTCTGCCATCGAAAGACACCGCCGATTGGGTCAATCTATTAGTATCTGGTCTGATGGTCAAGTCGTTACCTTAACCGCAGACAAAATCCCACCGCTTGACGAAGGAAATTTAAAGACGAGGGATGTATGAATACGAAATTAGTTGACTCTTTAGTTGAGATCGTTCTATCTCTGACTCCTGAAGAACAGGCACTTCTAGAAGAAAAACTCAAAGCCAAGAAAACTCAACCGAATTGGCAAGAGGAATATCAAAAATTGTTGTCGGTTAGGGCAAAAATTTTTACTCGCCGTGAAGGAAAGCCTCTCGAACCCACCCCAGAAGAACTCATTCACCAAATGCGATCCGAACGTACCGAGCAACTGATGCAAGCGTGTTTTCCCTCTCTAGCTCGCTCGGAAGATGAGTTATAGTCATGATTTGTGTTGATGCGAGTTTTATTATTCGGCTATTGACTAGCCAAGATTCAGATTCTTCCTACGACCAAAGATGGAATCAATGGCAAGCGTCAAATGCTACCATCGTCGCGCCTACCTTGATTATGTATGAAGTTAGTAATGGGTTGTATCGGTACAGTCGGGCAGGACAAATCACCTCAGAAGAAGCCGAACAGCTTTTAGAACGTGCATTAAATCTCGGCATTAGATTTTATGGGGATGCTGACCTTCATCGGCAGGCATTAAACATCGCAATTCGTCACAATCTTCCGGCGACTTACGACGCTCATTATCTGGCTTTGGCAGAACGCTTGGGTATAGAGTTCTGGACAGCCGACCAACGGTTATTTAATGCCGTTCGTTCATCTTTGTCCTGGGTCAATCTCGTTAGTTGACCTTCTATCTCCGAACCAGCTTTTTATTAGCGAATCGGTTTGGGCCTACCGCCAATCCCCAAACTGCGCCTTGGCTTCAGAAAAACGCATCAGCGTATAGGGCGCACCCCCAATTGACGGTTGGCTCACCCGTACCATCGGCTCGTGATTTTGGTAAAGCGGCAGCCAACTAACCGGAACATCCTCAACTATTCCATGAGCGATCGCCCATTGATACCACTCCAAAAACCCGTCTGGCAGTTTAGACCGTTCGGTAGCTGCCGCTTGGGTTGGTTTCTTTTCCCTTGGTTTCCACTGGTTTTTAATCGCTTTGACCAGGAAACCAGCCGGATTTTTAATAATTTGGTCGCGGCGGCGCTCAAGCATAGCAGCAAGCGCATTTTCAACCACTTCAAGAGGCTGGCTCATGATTAAGCCGATAAGCGTCGAGTTCAGCGTTACCCCATTGTCAGAACACTTTTGTAAGAGAGCTTCCCTTTCTGGGTTAGCCTCCCTATCTATAGCGGTTTTCAATTGAATAGATTAAAGTAAGGAAAACCAGAAAATATTAG
>CAYTUO010000499.1:0-3046 GCA_964441015.1 uncultured Pleurocapsa sp. | reverse complement strand
AACGGCAAGCACTAAATGTCCGCCCGTCCAGACGGTGGCCCCCAGGGTGTGCAGAATAACGAGAAGTTTAAACAGCATTAGTGGAAATTTGTCACAATTTATTAACTTATTCGAGGCAATTGAGCGATTACTCTCCCGATTTTGTAAAAATAAATACAGAAATTATTTTATTTTCTTTTACTTGATTTAGCTAAGGCGAAGTATTTTTCACCAGTTGTAATGGATTTGAAAAGGAGTAAGATCATGGCTCTTCAAACACTCAATCCAGTTTGCCCATCAGCATCTGCGCTAGAGAATGCGATCGCTTCGGGTTGGAATCCAGTTTGCCACATCACTTACAACCGCGATGCTTGGGTCAAGTTGCTTGAGCCGCCCAGTGAATATAGTTTTGACGAAGCCAAGTTGCTCTGTCAAGAGTCCCCCGATTCCTGGGTCGCCTGGGTGCCAGATTATGGTGAAGTCGTTCTCGATCGAAGCGATTTTTATTGTTGATTGAAACAATTAGTTTTTGATGCGATTCTCCTGTGAAGACGCTATGCGATCGCCCTCTGGATCGTAGAGAGCAAGCGCGATCGCTCACCTCAATAAGAGGAAAGATGGAACTAGCAAATTAAGTTCTTAATAAGGTTAATTCTTCTTCTGGAAAGAAGAGCGATCCCGCTGTAGCAAAAATGTAAATGTTACATAAACAGGAGAACTCTCATGTTCTCACCACTAGCAGGACGACTCCGAAAAGGGCTGTTGAGCCAATTTGTCGGGCGTAACCAAGAGCGGGAACTTTTCTTAAATGCACTCAAAGCAAGAGAATTACCCTTTTCTGTTTTGCATATTTTTGGTCCAGGCGGGGTGGGGAAGACAACCCTGCTATGGAAGTTAGCTCGTCTGTGCGAGGAAGCAGAAATCCCAGCTATCTACTTAGACGCTCGCAATATTGAACCAGAACCCGAATCCTTCCTCAGCGCCCTACAGTCGGCAATGAACCTGACGCGAACCGATTCGCCGCTTGAAATACTAGCTGCTAGTTCGCGTCGCCAGGTACTGTTGCTAGATACCTATGAAAGACTGACATTGCTAGATGACTGGTTACGTCAAGTGTTTCTGCCTCAACTGTCAGAGCAAACCTTAATTGTTCTGGCTGGACGTTATCCCCCCTCCGTTGCTTGGAGAACCAATCCTGGCTGGCAGAGCTTACTTTATTCACTTTCTTTACGCAATCTGAATCCGTCAGAAAGCCAATTTTACCTCACTCAACGGCAAATTCCCTCCTTCCAACACCAAACCGTTTTTGATTTTACTCACGGTCATCCTCTGGCACTTTCATTAATTGCCGATTTATTCGCTCAAAAACAGGACATCAACTTCCAACCAGAAGCCAACCCCGATATTATCAAGACATTATTAGAAAAATTTCTTGAAGAAGTTCCCAGTCGGATGCACCGAATGGCTTTAGAATCCTCTGCTGTTGCGCGTCTGATGAGTGAATCCCTACTCTCCAAAATGCTTGATTTGCCAGATGTTTGCGGCTTATTCGAGTGGCTGCGAGGACTATCCTTTATTGAATCAGAACGGCAGGGATTATTTCCCCACGACTTGGCGCGGGAAGTCTTGGTAGCCGATCTGCGCTGGCGGCATCCAGACTGGTATGCCGAACTTCACCAACGCGCTCGTGCTTATTATACGACCCGTTTAGACCAGACTCAGGGGCAGGAGCATCATCGCGTTTTATTTGATTACATTTTTCTCCATCGCGATAATCCAGCCGTTAAATTCCATTTCATCTGGAAAGAGTCTAGTAGCCTGCAATGTAGTCCCTTGCGAGAGACCGAACGATCTGCCGCGATCGCAATGGTGAGAACTCACGAAGGGGAAGCCTCGGCGCACCTAGCCTCGTTTTGGCTAACCCAACAGCCCCAAGGGGCTATGGTTTTTCGCAATACCGAGCAGCAAATAGCTGGCTTTTTGCTCAAAGTTGCGCTTCACCAAGCCAGTTCTGATGCTTTAAACGCCGACCCGGCAACGCGAGCAGCATGGCACTACCTCCAAAATTACGCACCTTTAAGACCTGGGGAAGCGGCTACTCTCTTTCGCTTCTGGATGGCACGGGACACCTATCAAGATGTTTCACCCGTGCAGAGTTTGATTTTCCTGAAATTTTTGCAGCATCATCGCTGTACCCCTGGATTGGCATTTACCTTCTTGCCTTGTGCCGAACCTGATTTTTGGGCAGCCATGCTTGCTTATGCAGATTTGGCAAGGATTTCCGAGGCGGATTTTGAAGTGGGAGGAAAGCGTTATGGAGTCTACGGACACGACTGGCGGGTGTTGCCCCCCAAGGAATGGCAAGAGTTACTAGCTCGCCGAGAGATCGATGCCTCAGCACAGTCTGTTATGCCATCGGAAATTAGCAACCCTTTACTGGT
This sequence comes from uncultured Pleurocapsa sp., assembly GCA_964441015.1. Taxonomy (GTDB): domain Bacteria; phylum Cyanobacteriota; class Cyanobacteriia; order Cyanobacteriales; family Microcystaceae; genus Hydrococcus. Next base: position 626 of record CAYTUO010000499.1, on the reverse strand, counting down.
TCTGAGTCAACCAGAGTTTGTAGAAGCAGTACAATATACCCTCCGTCATTTTGTCAGTCCCGACGTGCTGCTGAGCAATCCTTTGTTGCGATCGCGTTTGGTTATCGAGCAGGTTACTCATCAGGCAGGACAACGAGAGCGAGTTGCTGCTTTGCAAACCTCAATCAAAGCAGCAGTTGAATCGTTACAGTCATCGCCCCGCCAAGAAAAGTTGTATCGGGCGCTATATCGCACCTATCTGAAGCCTGCCCCCACCCAGGAAAAAGCAGCAGAATTGTTGGATTTGCCCTTTAGTACCTATCGCCGCCATCTCAAAGCAGGGATAGCACGAGTAGCAGAGATCCTTTGGCAGCAAGAAATTGGCTGGTTGGAAAAGTGAACAAAAAATGAGCAGTTTTTGGTCTGGAAAGTGAGCAATGGGTTAGAACACACTATGGCTATCGTTCCAATTTTTTAGGAGATATTTGATTATGGATAACCCTCAAGATGCCCTCATGGCTATTCAGGCTGCTGCCAATGCTTCAGATCCAGACCAGCCTCCTGTTGACCCAGGAGAAATGCTGGGTTCAAATTGCTTAGATGATTGCGTCAACGCCTGCACGATCTTTTGTGCCAGCCGACCCAAT
>CAYTUO010000498.1:761-3063 GCA_964441015.1 uncultured Pleurocapsa sp. | reverse complement strand
TTCCAATACTCTAACGTAGCTGCTACTGCCGTTTCGCAAAATATCTGAAATGCCAACAAACTAAACCAAAACCACTTATTAGTCATTGGTGAGAAGGTGATTGGTGAGAAGGTGATTGGTGATTGGTGATTGGTGATTGGGAAATTCTTGATCAGCTTCCCCTGCTTCCCCTGCTTCCCCTGCTCCCCTGCTTCCCCTGCTCCTCTGCTCCTCTGCTCTTCTACTCCCTCTCTTCCCATCCCCTTGTCCCCTTGTCTCCTCTCAACGGGCAACATAGATGACTAATAGTTTATCTGTATTCTGCTTTTTCTGAACTGAGGAAGGTGGGAATGAGTTTGAGGGAGCGCAACTGCTGAGCGATTTTCTCGCGCTGGTTGATGAGATAGATGCTAAGCAAGGTGAGACAAACACCAAACCACTGTAAGGAACTCAGAACTTCCGACAAAAAGAGATTACTAAAAGATAAGGCAAAAACGGGAGTAAGAAAAGTAAGAGCGCTGAGACTGGTGAGATTGCCTTTGGAAGCGAGAAAGAAAAAGACACCATACGCGATCGCGCTGCCAAAGATTGTCGAGTATCCTAATGCTAACCAGCCTTCTAGATTAATCTGCGTCCACTGGTGGGATTCATAAATCCCAGAGAGTAAAAATATCGGCAATCCTCCCAAGATCATATGCCATCCCGTCGCTACAATAGGATCGGCATGACGACTGACGAAGCGAATGCTCACTGTCCCCACTGCCATTGACAGGGAAGCCAATAACATTAACCACTCGCCGCTATTGAACAGATTGTGCCAGTTAAAGGACGAGAGAAAGGATTCAACTGGAAATCCATGCAAAAACCACTCATCGGGCAACCCAATTAAGCTAATCCCCACAATCCCGATAATTAATCCTAGCCAACCCCACAACCCAATCACTTCTCCAAATAACCAACTCGACATTAACGCCACGGCTAAGGGTTGCGAGTCGATAATTGTCGAACCTAAACCGGCCCCTGTTCTCACTAATCCCTCAGCGAGAAAACCTTGAAACATGGCTGCATCGAGCAAAGCAAACAAACTAATCCACAGCCAAGCTTTCAGTCCTTTGGGTTGGGGTCGCCCTAAAATCGCTGCTACTGCTAGAACGAGCAAACCTGCTGGAAACAAGCGCACGCCTGCCATGAATAGCGGCGTTGTAGTGGGAATGACTCCTTTCATGGCTACCATTGCAGTTCCCCAGAGGAAGAAAGGAGAAATCAATAGGATTGGCAATTCGGTCAAGTTTATTTTTTTGAAGCTCAAGTTCATTAGTCTCAGTTGGGTGAGATAAACAATTTTATTTACTCAATCTTAATCAATTGTATAGTTTTGTTAATGATACTCGTTCAAACTTCGATCTTTTGTGCCTTCGCTAGTGACCTACCCAACAATATCGGACAAATTAGACTATAAATAGGCACAAGCATAGGTTTGTTCTTTGTTTCGTTGACTTTCACACTCACAACATAGTCCTTTAAATTACGTATGATCTGGCCTTTTAAACGAAAAACGACAAAGCAAATTGCACGAATAGAAATTACAGGAGCGATCGGGACAGACACCCGCAAACGATTTCTCAAAGCCTTAGAAACGGTTAAAGAGAGGCAGTTCCCCGCCCTGCTGTTGCGGATCGATTCCCCTGGCGGTACGGTAGGCGATTCCCAAGAAATTTATGAAGCGCTTAAGCGTCTGCGAGAAAAAGTCAAAATAGTGGCCAGTTTTGGCAATATTTCCGCTTCTGGCGGGGTTTATATTGGGATGGGAGCCGAACACATTATGGCAAACCCAGGCACGATTACGGGCAGTATTGGCGTGATTCTGCGAGGAAATAACCTGGAGCGCTTGCTCGATAAAGTCGGCGTTTCCTTTAAAGTCATCAAATCCGGGCCTTATAAAGACATTCTCGCGTTTGACCGACAATTGACTGTTGAGGAGGAAAATATTCTCCAGGAAATGATCGACACCAGCTATCAGCAGTTTGTGACGACGGTAGCGGAAGCTCGTAACTTGGCAGTGGAAACGGTGAAAAGCTTTGCCGACGGTCGCATCTTTACGGGGCAACAGGCACTAGAATTAGGAGTTGTCGATCGCCTGGGAACAGAAGAAGATGCTCGTCGCTGGGCGGCCGAATTAGCCGGACTCGATCCTGACAAAACTAAGTGTCAGACTATTGAAGAACCCAAACCCCTCCTCAATCGAATTTTATCAGGGGGAAATCAAACGAAAACCGGGATAGCAGCGTCGATAGATTGGCTAGAATTTGAACTGACTACTAAC
>CAYTUO010000498.1:0-751 GCA_964441015.1 uncultured Pleurocapsa sp. | reverse complement strand
CTTAATGGGAAGATTAGATTTTAGGAATAGCTAAGCGTCTAAAATCTAAAATCAATTGTCGGAGGAACATGACAGTGGAGTGGAAAGTGCGGGCGATTCGTGGAGCGACGACTGCTTCAGAAAATACAGGAGAAGCGATTCAAAAAGCCGTAACGGAACTGCTAGACGCGCTCGAAACGCACAACCAACTCGACCCAGAAGATATTGTCAGCGTTATCTTTACGACGACGCGGGATTTAGATGCGACTTTTCCGGCTGCGATCGCGCGACAACGACCTAACTGGGAAAATGTTCCTCTGTTGGACGTACAACAAATGCACGTTGAGGGGAGCATCAAACGCTGCATTCGGGTCTTGATTCACCTCAACACGCCTAAACTTCAAGTCGAGATGTACCATCCCTATCTGCGCGATGCCAAAAATCTCAGACCAGATTGGAGTTTAGCGCAAGTCAGTACGATTCGCGATCGCTAGGCGGGAAGGGCGACAGATTCCTGATCGGGACTCGCAGCAGCAGGAATGACGGGAGAAGAATTCGTCGATTGAGCAGCAAATAAATTGATCGATTGTTTACTAAGTTGCTCGGACAGCCAATTCTGAAACAACTCATTGAGCAGTCGCCGACGCATCGTCTCATTTAACTGGGCGGGAATATATTTTTCTAAGCGCACAATGATAAACCATTCTTCTATGCGTACTGGTTGGGAGATTTGTCCGGGTTTGAGGGATTTGAGGATTCGAGCGATAACCGG
>CAYTUO010000497.1:0-3081 GCA_964441015.1 uncultured Pleurocapsa sp. | reverse complement strand
TAGACATCTCCATAATTTAATAAGATCAGAAAGTATGGGACAATAAAACGCACAATTAGTTAAAAAAAGAAGAAATGGAAAGTTACACTTGGAGCTATCTAAACAAATATCCTAAACAAACTAAAAGATTATTAGGAATTGATGACAAACAATTGGAACAATTAATAGCTCTGGGGAAGCTTCTCCATCATAAAAAAAAAGAAGAGAGCGAGAAAACAAAAATTAGAATTAATCAACCTGGGGCGGGAACTCCATCTTTATTATCAGAAGAAGAACAAATTATTCTAACATTAGTTTATTTAAGACATCATATAAGTTTTCAACTTTTAGGGCTGCTCTTTCAAGTAAGTGAGTCAACGGCTCATAATATTTTTACCTATTGGCAAACACTTTTTCAAGGAGAGTTACCACCAAGTTTGTTAGAGCAAGTAAAAAAGTTTCAAGAAGAAGAAGAGATAGTTCTTGAAATGCTAACCGATTATGAATTAATTGTAGACAGCGCAGAACAACCTATTGAGAGACCTTCAGACTACCACGAACAAGAAAAATATTATTCGGGTAAGCAGAAAAGACATACTTTTAAAAGTCAATTTATTGTCCTACCAAAAGCTGAAGACATTATTGATGTAGTAATTGGAAAACCTGGCCCAATGAGTGACATTGAAATATGTCGGCAAACTCTAAGCAAATTCGAGACCAACCCAACTTTTAGTGCCGATAAAGCTTATATTGGGGAACCTCAAATTACAACTCCCTATAAAAAACCTAAAAATGGAGACTTAACAGAGAGTCAAGTAAAAGAAAATAAAGCCTTATCATCTAATCGAATTTTTGTAGAGCATTTAATTCGCGTTGTTAAAGTATTTAAAGTGGTTCAAGAAAGATTTCGCTTACATAAGAGTCGATATAAATCGGTTTTATTAACCGTTTGTGGATTAGTTCGGTTGAGAATTAGTTCCTGAATTTTAGAAATAATAGAATCCTCCCAATCTGGAGAGGTAATTGACGTTATAATGAGCCATAATTTTCTGCCAAAATTAGATTTTTTTCCTTCAAACCCTGATTAATTCGTTCTGATGGCTAATTTTGACTTCGAGTTTAATCCGCCTGTTTCCATTGCTGTAACTGGGTTATGGATTCTTGGAGATATCTAATGTTTGAGAGTCCGAGAACCTTGGTTATTTTACAAAACTTTACATCGTGATAAATTTTGCGCGTATCTTGTCTTTACGCCTAATCTTATTTTTTTTCCCCTACCAGGTTCTCAACAACAACCCCTTCAGCCTCATAAAAATCGCCTTGTTGAGAAAGCACATAATCTCCTAACAACAACCCCATCCAAACTTCAACGATTGGCATTGACATTGAAGATTAAGAGGTTTGGGCATCGTCTTGTTGGCAACCGGAGAAGTAGTTATTTTATAACTATAATAGAAAGAGACATACAAATCACTAAAAAAATGGGAATTAAAACTAGGTTAATTAGAACAGGAGCGAGTCGGGGAGTGAGAATTCCCAAAGCTTTTATCGAGCAATGTAACTTAGGCGATACCGTAGAACTGAGTATAGAAGGCAATCGGTTAATTGTCTCGCCAGTCAAAGAGAATCGTCAGGGATGGTCTGAAGCTATGGAAGAAATGGCACAACTTGAAGATGACCAACTCTTGATTGATGATGGGATCTCTCATTGTTGGGACGAGAGTGAATGGCAATGGTAGTAAACTATCCGAAGCGGGGAGAGGTTTATCTGGTCTGTCTTGACCCGACCCTTGGTGCTGAGATGCAGAAAACTCGTCCTTGTGTCATTGTCTCCCCAAATGAAATGAATAAATACATCAAGACGGTCATCATTGCACCGATGACGACTGCTCAAAAAGAATATCCGACTAGAGTAAAAACGGAGTTTAACGGAAAAATTGGGCAAATCGTTCTTGACCAAATTAGAACCGTTGACAAAAATCGTCTCGTGAAAAAGTTAGGAACTTTATCCGATGAGGTAAACGAGCAAATGCTAAATACTTTAGTGGAGATGTTTTCACCAAATTAATTTTAATCCGAGATTTTATCCGAGGTAAGAGAATGGATAGCATAATTTTCCTACCTTATCAACGATTAGTTGAGCAAAGATCAATAAAAACTATCAAAAAATTGCACAGTAAATATTGATTTCCTCTCCGCTTCGCGTTAATATAATGATAATCGTAACCTCTTCATCAATACGATTATTAATCCATCGCTTCACATCTACAGAATTCGGAGTTAACCATGAATACTATCGCTGCAATTAACGACATTTTATTGCCCGTTGTTTTGTTCGTTATCTACTTCTGCTTGGTTTCAGTTGTGCTATACAATCTCAAAGAGAAAACTGACGTTTCTACAGACCAAAAAGCCACTAAAACATCGCAAAGACAACCGAAATCTTTCACTTACCGAGACGCTTTCTCTTCTGCATTCGACCCAGAGCCAATCCCAGAAAATTCAGAAGAAATAGTAGCATTGATTCAACAAGAAAACGTTGCCGATATCTCCCCAGAAATAACCGATGAGCAATCCCTCGATGCCCCTACAACCACTCCTTCTACTCATCAATCAATTCCTGAAATCATCGATAGTTTAGGCAAGCGTGACATTCGTAAACTCTGCGTTCCTCTGGGCATTCAACAGAAGACTAATGGCACGGAATTAACTACTGAGTTGATGAAGGCACTGGTGAAGCGGAAGTTCAAAGAAAATCCTGTCCAAGTGATTGAGGTAATGAGCGATCGCTTGCCAGCCGGATTGCCAACTTTTCCTAAATCCAACCAACAACAACAGTTAGACTCATTGGCTTGTTAAATATTCCCTACCCCCGACACAGCCCTGATAGAGAATTCAGGGCTGGTTTCTTCACCCTCATGACGAAAAATAAGCTACACATCTGACGGAACTCTGGTAGTCAACGGAACTTGCTCGTTCAAGTTTTATGACAATAAAGAAAACCATGTTCGTCCATTAAAGTTTCAGGCGAATGGCACTAAGATAAGGTAAAAAGCTTGCAGAATAAAACTTACAGCCTTCTTGGCTGAGTAAAAGGCAGTA
>CAYTUO010000496.1:0-3084 GCA_964441015.1 uncultured Pleurocapsa sp. | reverse complement strand
AGCGATCGCGTTGGGCTGAAAATCCCTGTAGCGTTTGCTTAATTTAGGCGGTTTTATCCAAGAAGAAGCCATAAATTCTTGAAAACGCGCAAATTGAATGAGCCGACGAGGATTGCCAGTTTTTTAAATGGATTAAGTTGAAAAGTTTTGTCCGGTTATTCGCCGAGCAGTTGTTGTCTTACGCCTGTTCGGGCGGCGTATTGACGATCTAGCCAGGGGAGAATGTCACGGGGCAACTTTTGCGATTTAATTAGCGTTGGTTCACTCAGCCATTGCTCATCTTTTACGCCAATAGATTCAAGCCAATACCTGCAAGCAGAAGTGTTGCACCCAAAGCCATAACGCTTGGCAAGATACGTAATGCCTACGCCATCGAATTGATGAATAGGTCTGCCGTTGCGATCTACCGTAACTACAGTTTCGACTCGTTCAGTTTTAGTAATGACCGCATCGGGTTTGCCGAGGATGAGAGCAACCATACCAGAACCGTGCATAGTGGCAAGGGCGCTCGTTGTTGTTAGTAATCGCTCTTGTGTTTTGGCTAATTCCAGTTCTAGTTTGAGGCGTTCGATTTCAGTCGTTTGTGCGGGGATGACCTGCTTGATAACCTGTTTGGCTTTTGAGAAAGCTTGAACTAACGCCAACTTACATTGAACCACCTGTTCGGTATTGCGGCTCAGAGTCATTAGAAAAGTAGCCTGGTCTTCACTCAGAAAAGCAAAGCGTTCGACAGAAGTATTACCCTGTCTGGTTTTGAACTCTCGCGTTTGGAACGCGACAGCCCCAAAACATGATTCAATTTGGCTTACATACTTTTCGATAGTGGCTAGAAAGTTTTTATGTTTGATCGCCAGACGCTCTGCTATTAGGCGAGAATCGACGACAAGAACGTCATTGTGTTCAAGTACTGTTAAATTAGACATAATGACTCCGGTGTCAAAAACTGGGGATGAATTGGCGATCGCAAATTCTCTTGGCCGAGGGTGCGGTCGCTTAAATTTTTTAGGAACAACTACTTGGAAAAAGAATTGTAGAGTTTTTAGTCAACTATTACTTCTTTTTCGCCAGTTACCACTTCGGCTTTCTGTTTCCAACGAATAACCAGTTCCCCATCAAGAGCTTTAATAATCGTCTCAATGGTTTTCAGACTAGATTTTTCCGGTTTTTCGAGAGCTTGTCGAACAGAAGTGACAAAACTGGTTACTTTTTTTTCTACTCCTTCTTCTTGTTCTCTAAGACGAGCAAATTCTTGTGCCAGTTTATAAGCACTCCAATCTAGTTCTTTTAGGCGTTCCTCCAAGATCTCTTTTTTCATTAAAGGTTTTATCCATTGCAATATAGAACACCTCCTATTTCACTACAACGATAGAACTATGACCAGTATAACGCTATAACGGCAATATTGTATCTTCATAAAGTGTTATTATTTTTGTCAAAAAGTATTAAAAATATTGTTATAAACCTTGTAATACTATCGTTATAACGATAGTATAGAAACATGAGGAAGGGGGAAATATAGCGAAGCTGATATCAGGGGCAATAAGCGCCTGAAATGCTTGCCAGACAAGCATTTCAAAAGTGAATTTTAGCGATCGCGCTCCCCGATTAAATATTGCAGCTTCTGGGTAGTTTCTGCCAAATTGGCGATCGCTCACGCCCTGACAAAATCCCTAAAACCCTTTTCAAATAAAGATTTCAAAACTTATAGTTTTAGAAAAGAGCGAACAGTCTCAAACATTAAAAGCTGCAAAACTATCTAGATTGCCCCTTGTGACAGCTTCGCTATATTTCCCCCTAAAACCAATTGTCTCTCATCCAAAAGGATGGGTTGAGTTAGCATCCCTTCAAGAATGGCGATCGCAATCTGAGTGCCACGAGTACCAGATCGCGTGACCAAGAATTGGCATCAATATCTCAAGTTCTTACATATTTGGTGAGCCGAGAAACTGTTCGATGTCGCCACCTACCAAGCTCCCCGACTCGGTTGATTTTCGGAGTTCGTCGCCGAATCTCACAGGAACAGGTCTGGACTGTTCTGTTGCCCTCTCGGTACATTCCCATGCACCAACTCTCACAGCGAACAGTGCTGCCACCACCTCAGACGACGCGAAAACCAATATTGTTGTTGAGGAAAGGTATTGATTTTTTCCAGGAGGACTTTTTGGTTGATGCGGTCAAAGCATTGGGCGATATCTGCATCCAACACATATTTGGGTTGATTGCGGATAGCGTTGTAGATTGCTTCTATGGCATCATGCACTCCTCTGCCAGGGCGAAACCCATAGGAATTGGGTTCAAATTTGGCTTCCCATTCGGGTTCGAGTGCCATTTTTACCAGGGTTTGTACGGCTCTATCTTCTAGGGTTGGGATTCCTAATGGACGTTTTTCTGGAGTTCCAGGTTTGGGTATCCAAACCCGTCTTGTGGGTTTGGCTTTACTTGTTACCTTTAATCTTTGAGCAAGTGCTAGGCGTTGCTGTGGTGTCAGAGATTTAATCCCGTCCACTCCTGCCGTCTTCTTGCCTTGATTGTCCTGCGTTATCCTCCTCACCGCTAGGAGTTTGGCGTAGTAAGACCTTAACAGCGTTTTCTGAAGCCGATGTACCTTGCGGACATCTCCACTTAGACTGGCTTGATAAATGCGTCTTTGGAGCTTAAAGACTGTCTTTTGGATTTTCTTCCAGTCGAGCAGCCTCCATTCCACAGTATTCGCTGTCGAATCTGTCTTAGACTTATTCACTCTCTTTGTTACCTTTATCTTCCGTTTACTAAGCAGAACGTCGGCATATCCTTGACATTACTCAAGGCTTTGGCTTCTTTCTGCATCCCTCCCCTCAAGACCTTGCGCTGGTTACTACTCAGGTATCGACCTTTCTGAGAGGTCATTGGGGGGGGTTACTGCGTTCCTGACTTCCTTTGATTGTGGGGTTAGAGTCTGTCTCTTCGCCGGGGGGTTTGTAGATGTATCTGGTTAGAGTCCAAAAGCTCTCCAGTACCTTACCCTTTTACCTTTTGGTTACAGCCAATAACCTGCGTAGGCTGCTTACAACTAACGACGATTCAGACGACAGTTCCTTGTGTACT
>CAYTUO010000495.1:0-3090 GCA_964441015.1 uncultured Pleurocapsa sp. | reverse complement strand
CTCCAGAGTCATGGTCAAGATTTCCTTTTTTAAAAGTTCATTTTTTTCAGACTCTGATAGGGTTTCTAGATAAAGTTCAACAGCTTCTTTGATATTAGCTTTGACTTCTTCTAAAGAATCTCCTTGAGATTGGCAGCCTGGAAGTTCAGGGCAATGAGCATAATATCCATCTTCATCTTTTTCGATAATAATGTTGACTTTATATGGCATGATAATCTATTTCCCTCGTCAAGAGTGTCTGGGGATCGCATAGAATGCAGGATAGCATAGGAGAAGGAAGATGTTAGGGAGTAACAAAGTCAATCTTTATCTTATGAACCTAAATACTGAAATCAAAGGTCAAGGATATCCCATTCTCTGCCTACACGGTCATCCAGGATCGAGTCAAAGTTTATCTGTATTTACCAATTATTTAGGCGATCGCTTCCAAACTATAGCACCCGATTTGCGAGGATACGGGAAAAGTCGCCCTCAAGGTCACTTTGAAATGAGCGATCATTTAACAGATTTAACAGCCCTTTTAAACCAATTAAAAATCGATCGCTGTTTACTGTTAGGATGGTCTTTAGGAGGAATTCTCGCACTAGAATTAGCTATTAGCGATCCCCAACGATTTAGCGGTTTGATTTTAATCGCTTCAGCCGCCCGTCCGAGAGGCAATCACCCCCCAGTAAGCTGGCAAGATCTATTTTTTACCGGAGTAGCTGGGATCGTCAATTACATTAAACCCGGATGGCAGTGGAATATAGAAGTTTTTGGGGCGCGATCGCTCTTTCGCTATCTTCTCTACCAACAAACGCCCCTCGCCTATCAATATCTTGCCTCCGACGGAGTTGCTGCCTATCTTCAAACCTCTGCTGCTGCTCAAAAAGCACTCTCTAAGGCACTGCGATCGGGATACAATCGCCTTGAGGATCTCAGCCATCTCGACCTTCCCTGTATCGTTCTAGCAGGTGCCGAGGATCGCCATATTACGGCTCAGTCGAGTCGCGAAACTGCCCAACACCTCAAGAATTGTCATTGGCAATGCTACCCGAATACAGCCCATCTATTTCCTTGGGAAATTCCCTCTCAAGTCCTCAAAGATCTAGACAGTTGGCTCCAGAGGCATCATCAAGCAACTGACTAACCTTGCTACATTAGCCTATGCGCCTTTTCCTCAAGAAACCGGACTGCTGAAACTTGCTACTCTCTGAAACTGCTGCTTATCTTCTGTTTCATCAAAAATTGTCAAGCTAGTTGGTTTGGTACGCTTGATGATGGCGGCAATTCCCTTAGCCTTCTCTTGTTGTAGGTCTTCGATGTATCCCCCGTGAGCTATTTGAGCTTCTTTGTAGCTGATAAAGGGCCCGAAATAGTAAGTACATCTGGGATATTCGGTGATAATCTCTACCCAGTAGGCTAATCCCAAGAAATTCAGGATCAGAATTAAAAGTTCTTTCATTGCTTCCCCCAGTTCTGCTCGGTTCAAAAACTCTATGTTAACTCCCTACTTAATTTTTAACAAATCTTTATGTTTTGTTATTTATTGTCCCTCTTTGTTATACTCCCTCGCTTTTATTTTGGAAAGTATCTGAGGCAACAGATTTAGATTTTTCGGCTTTGATGTAAACCTTATCTGACCAGCGCTGGCGATAAATTTCGTAGAGAGCGATCGCGGCGGCTACAGAAGCATTTAAGCTGGGAGTTTTCCCCGCCAAAGGAATTGTTACCAACTCGTCACAGGAGCGCTGCGTCAACAAACTTAATCCCTCTCCTTCCGAGCCTATCACCAATCCTATCGCACCTTGCCAATTCATACTGTGTAGGGGTTTACCAGTTCCCGCCGTAGTTCCATAAATCCAAAAACCTGCTTGTTTCAACTCTTCCAAAGCACGAGTTAGATTGACGACTCTCGCGACAGGCAAATGTTCTAAAGCACCAGCCGCTACTTTCATAACTGTAGACGAGATCCCCACTGCTCGTCGTTGGGGGATCGCCAGTCCCTGCGCTCCTAGCGCTTCAGCCGTCCGAATAATCGCCCCTAAATTGTGGGGATCGGTAATGCCATCGACAATAACAATAACGGGATCTGCGGTACTAGCTTTGGCTTGTTCGATCAACTCAGCTAGCTCGACATAGGCATAGGGAGCAATTTGAGCCGCCACGCCTTGGTGATTAGCTCCGTGGGTGATTCGATCTAAGCGACGAACGTCAACTTCATCAATAACGGCTCCTTTAGCTTTTGCCTCTTGAACAAGGGAGAGAAAGCGGGGATCGTAGCGCAATTTAGGGGTAATCCAAATGCGGTTCAGTTGACGATCGCTCTCTAGAGCCGCTAAAACCGAATGGCGGCCGTAGACGAGATCGCTGACCTCCTCTTCCACTTCTACAATGGGAGGGCTTAGCTGACGCTTGCGCTCTGGTTGAAACTTTTCCGTGCGATCGCGATCAGGAAGCTGGCGGCGCTTTTTTGGCTTCTCCTCCCGCAGGTGGCGTTTTTTTTCAGCCATTTGTCATCAAATAATAACTTGTAAAAAAAAATTAATCTAAGTTGAGTTGTTCTAACAATTCGTTTAAACGCTGAGGGTTTTGAAGATAAAGATATCCAATTAAAGTTTCTAAACTCGTCGCTTGCTGATAGAGTTCGGGCGATAAACGGCGGGGTTTTCCCGTAGCAGCATTGCGCCCGCGTCTTAACACTTCCCGCTCTTCTTCCGTCAGATGAGGTTCTAGAACTTGCAAACAAGCTGCTTGACTTTCCGCTCGAACTTGAGATACCACTCGATTGTGATAATCAGCTAGTCGTCTTGGAGGCAACAGATAGCGAGTCCGCACGTATAATTCGTAGACGGCATCACCGATGTAAGCTAGGGATGCTGGCGACAATTGACCGATTGGGTACAGGCGATCGCGATCGCTACAAACAATTTTCAATCTGACTTCTGCCCCATTCGAGACAGAAGAGGCGAACAATTGACTCACTGCGTCTTGCTCTGGCTGCTGTAAATCCACCCTTATGTTCGACTCAATTTTTCTGATCTACTCTTCAACTTCCCCCTCGTCAGGGTATAGGGAATTTTTTAATCGCTAGTTCCCTTTTCTAGCTTA
>CAYTUO010000494.1:0-3094 GCA_964441015.1 uncultured Pleurocapsa sp. | reverse complement strand
GCGATCGCCTGGGGGCAAATCCACCAGAGTCGCATAACTAGCAACTTGGGTTATTGGAGATAGGGTACTCAAAAAGAAGGGAGGATTAGGACTGCGATCGCAAACAAGTAATCGCACATCATTACTTCCCTCACTATTCTCTAGTCATACGGATTTCTAGTAATGATAGCGACAAGAAATAATTGTTAGATAGTTATCATCTACGGCATAGACAAGACGATTGGTGTCATCAATACGACGCGACCAAAAACCCGATAAGTTCTCTTTCAAAGGTTCGGGTTTGCCAATTCCTTCAAAGGGAGTATTTTTGGTCGATTTAATCAGTTTATTGATTCTTTTGAGAGTTTTCTTATCCTGAGTTTGCCAATAAACATAGTCATCCCATGCTTCATCAGTCCAAGCTAACAGTCGATTACTCATCTAACAAGTTTTTCTCTGTGACCCGTCCTTGCTTGTATTGAGCGATCGAGCGTTCTAAGTGAGCGGCATTAGCAGGAGATTTAAGTAAATGAACGGTTTCGAGCAAGCTGTTGAAATATTCAAGGGACATAACTACGGCATCGTCTGCATCTCTTCGGGTAATTATGGTGTAGTCAGCGTCATTAACAACCCGATCTAAAATCGCTTTCAGTTGGTTTCTCGCTTCGGTAAAAGTTACTACTTTCATTCCTAGAACCTGTCCTATTACTTGTACAAGTATAGCCGATCATCTTGCGATCGCCAAACACTTCCTTCTTTAGAGATTTGCCCAGAGTGAACCGATCCAGACGTAGCATAGAGGAGGTACAATCTTCACCAGGGTAGCTGTGGGGGAGAAAAAATGGCGCTTAAAATACGCAAGCCGATCTTAGTAGCTGGAATTGGAATATGCGTCCTACTCTGGCTTTGGGATAGTCTGCACGAAGAGATTATTGAAGTAGGCGAATGGGGCATTCTCGGAGCGATCGCGCTGGGACTTTTCTTTTGGATGCTACAACAAAACGCTCCTCATCATCAACTCTCCCTACAGTTATTATTGCCCCTAAAACGAGAAACGGTCGAACAAGCAATCGTTCAAGCAGAGACGGCGATCGCAACTTTGTCAATAGAGTCCCCAGATCGAGATATCACCTCTTTAAAACAACAAGTCGCCCAGTTGCCAGAATCTTTTAATCGGCAAACCTTACAACTGGCGATCGCAGGTAGAAAAAAAGTGGGCAAAACCGCCTTAAAACAAGTCTTAGAAACCCAGAACCTTGCCGATAATATTCAGTGGGTAGAAACAGCCGCTTTCTTGACACAAAAGGATGCAGAGAATATAAGCGCCAAGGAAGTCGCCTTAGCTTCTGACCTAGTATTATTTCTCACGACTGGAGATTTAACTGAGTCGGAACGACAAATTTTACAGGAATTTAAAGCATTACATCAGCGTCCGATTTTACTCTTCAATAAACAAGACCAATATTTACCAGAAGAACGAGGCGAAATTTTACAGCAATTACAGCAACGAGTGCGGGAATTGATCCCAGTTGAAGATGTTATCCCGATTGCTGCGTCTCCCAACCCGCTTAAAGTAAGACAACATCAAGAAGATGGTTCGGTGCAAGAATGGATGGAACAGCCGCCCGCAGAAGTGAATTTGTTGAGCGATCGCATCAAGCAGATTTTAACCCAAGAAAGAGAGCAATTAATATGGGGAACGACTTGGCGAGAAGCGCGCAATTTGAAGAAAAAAGCCAAAACAATCCTGAATGAAGTTAGACGCGATCGCGCTATTCCCATTATCGAACAATATCAATGGATTGCTGCTGCTGCGGCATTTGTTACCCCTGTCGCGACTCTCGATTTATTGGCAACGGCTGCTATTAATGCACAAATGTTAGTCGATTTGAGCGCAATTTATCAGCAAAAATTTTCCCTTTCTCAAGCACAAACTGCCTCTGGTACAATTGGTAAGCTGATGGTGCAATTGGGATTAGTTGAACTCTCTACAGGCGCGATCGGTAGTCTTCTCAAAAGTAACGCATTGACCTATGTTGCTGGAGGCGTAGTACAAGGAATTAGTGCAGCTTATCTGACTCGCCTAGCAGGGTTAAGTCTGATTGAATATTTACAAGAACAGGAAATCGGTACAACATCAAAAGAAGGGTTAAATCTGGAAAAATTAGGACAAAAACTCAAACAAGTATTTGAAGCTAATCAACGCAGTGCATTTTTACAGAGTTTTGTTAAACAAGCTGTAGCACGTTTATCTCCTGATTCTCCCCAAACTGACATAAATCAGGAAAATTGTAGTGCTATAAAGTAATTCCTCCAAGATATAAATTCCAATAAAAGTTGACTCTATCGTGTACAGAAAGAGCGAGAGATATTAGGCTATCGAGTTCCATTTTACTTTCCCTCAACATTTCAATCTAGAAAAATGATACTTAAGTCTATCGATAGCTCTAACAACTCTGCTGCCGATCCGATTGATCTCACCTTAAATCAAGGCTTTGGCTTCGGATTTTATGTGTTCGGTTAACAAGGCCCTGGTGTCAGATTCCCCAGCTTTTCGCAGTTGTCTGGTCATTTGCCAGCTAACTAGCGCGATCGCCAACCATTGTCCCAGTAGTGCTAGGAAAATCGTCGTCTTGCTAACATATTCGACTGCCCAGACAGACGCAAGAGAAAACAGACCGATCGCGGCGGTTTGACTGGGATTGCTTCCGCCAAGCATTGCCATAATTCCTAACGGTAAAAACATCATCGCGGTTATGGTCATTGATGCCCAAACTGTTCGTTTCTGAGTTTTCATCAAGAGCATTAGTTGAGCGATCGCGGCATAAATCAAAATTGTATTTACATTCAAGAAAACCCCTGCCAGCAGGCTCAGTTTGCGAGTTTCAAGAGGAAATAACAAGATCGAAGGGATGATAAACGCCGTTACAATCGCTAAATTAATGGCGATCGCTACTGTTGAGGGACTTTTTTCTCCCCAAATCAAATCTTTCAGTAAATTGCGGCGATCGCGACTCATTTGATGGCGATAACGTGCCCAATCTTGTAATGTTTGGCGATCGGGACTCAAACCTGCGATTAAAATCGTAAAGAAGAGCAGCACAAAAACTTGCAG
>CAYTUO010000493.1:0-3096 GCA_964441015.1 uncultured Pleurocapsa sp. | reverse complement strand
AACAGAAAGGACATCTTTCCTGAGTGAATCGATAAAAAGTTATTCTTCTTTATTACAAGGATTTCAGCACAGTATTTTAGTTTTAATTATTATCACAATAGGTTTTTTTCTCTGTTCCACATTAGCCAATCGCTACCACCATTGGGAACAAGCGCGAATCGCTCAAATTGCTGCCAGTGTAGAGGGAGAAAGACTAGAACAACCAGCCCCCAAAATTCGCTACGTCGTTAGAGAACCCTACACTGACTATAATTACATCGATGGCAAGTTAGTGGAAACGAAGAAAACGAGAGAAGCGAATCGCTTTTTGGCGCTCAATCGTTCGGAAATACAGGTTAAAATCGACCAAATCCGCAACCTTCAGAGCGATCGCAATAACTATCGTATTGACTTCTCCGCCCTTTATCAAGTCACTAACTCGCTTCGGGAAGTTCAGGATCTATTTTTCGAGGTATCTCCTCCCTATAGTTATTCCCTCCTGCAAAATCTGCGCGTCGAGCAAGAGGGAAAACGTCTCGAACCAGCTAATCCAGGTAATTATAGCTTCCCTTTACGCCTAGAACCCAAACAGTCAAATCGCTTCCGCGTTACCTACCAAGCCCAGGGAGCGCCCCGTTGGGTTTACAATGCCCAGGGAGAACTCCTATCCAACTTCCGCCTCACAGTTAATGCCAATTTTCCCTATGCTGACTTCGCGAGTGGCATTGCTCCCACCGAGATCAAAAACGAGAGTAACGGGACTACCTTTACCTGGGAGTTCAAAGACAATGTTTCCGTCGTCAATCCTTTCGGCGTATTTACCGCAACTGCTCCGGTTTTGAATACAGGAGTTCTCCCCCGCCTGCTCTTATTAGCCCCAGGATTGTTTTTGTGGTGGTTGCTGATGCTTTATTTATCTTTGCCGATGACGTGGCGCAATGTAGCAATGGCGGGAGGGGTATTTTTTGCTTGCTTGCTGGCCTTGACCTATCTAAGTCGGATTGTGGATGCTAGGCTAGCATGGAGCGGTATTTCTCTCGTTTTGTTGGTATTGGTTTGGGGGTTGGGAAAGAATCGCAGCGCATCTCTAGCGGCAGTTGTTTGTACGATTTCTGGGGCGATTTTGCCTGTTTTGGGGCTATTAATTGCTTATAGTGGACTTATTCTAAGTCTAGCTGGACTTTTGTCTACGATCTGGCTAGTCATTCGCAATTGGTATGGTTTGGGACGTTTAAAACGGGTAAAGTAATAATATTTGCAATTCTTATTTTTTTTAGGTCTTTTCCCCCATAGATTCCCCACTATTTCCACAAGGATTTTTAGTTTTTCCACAGTTTACCCAGACTTTTCCACAATTGCTCATCGCTGAATCAAGGGTTTGCGATTGAGTAGGGAATTTTGTGTATTAGCCTGTGTTAAATTTAAAATACTGAGTTTATGTAAACATATGTAAAAAAAAATAGATTGTGATGCTTATTTCTCCGTAAATCTTGATTTTTTCTAAAGGTTTTTGTAATATTTCGTAGCATTGACAACCCTACCCCATCTGAGCCAAAAATAGTGCCTACACCCATAATTTTGCTTGAAGCTGACTTAACTTTTGGGAGACAAAAAAGTCAGTTTAGGCTTCTTTTTATCTGTCTTTGAGGTATCTATGAGTATATCCATCAGCATTGTGGCAGAAATTCCTGAAGAACTTCATCAATCTCTACAGAACTATCTAGAGACACATCCCACTTGGGATCAAGATCGGGCATTCGCTGCGGCGCTTTCGCTATTTTTGCTAGAAAATGAGAAGAATAAACCCAATCCTTCTTCTCAAAACTACTTTACCTGTGCCCGCGTTTACCTAGAAACGTTGTTCGGGCAAACCGATCGCTAGACATCTCATGACTCAAGGAAATACCAGTCTCGTCATTCCCCAATTAATTGTTGGCTTAGGCAATCCAGAATCCAAGTACGATAAAACGCGACACAATATTGGCTTTGAGGCGGTCGATCTGCTAGCCAAGACTTGGCAAATCCCCTGGCAAGAAAATCGCCGCTTTCAAGGGCTGTTGGCAGAGGGAAGCGCCCCTGGTGGGAAGAAAATCCGCTTGCTCAAACCCCTAACCTATATGAATCGTTCCGGGCAGTCAGTGAGGGCGGTGACGGATTGGTATAAACTTTCTCCTGAATCCCTGTTGGTTGTTTATGACGACATGGACTTATCTTTAGGGAGATTGCGGCTGCGTTTATCGGGTTCGGCTGGCGGACACAACGGGATGAAGTCAATCGTTTCCCACCTCGGCAGCCAAAATTTTCCCCGTTTGCGAATTGGTATTGGTAAATCCAACGGTAACACCGAGGCAATCTCTCACGTTCTCGGAAAATTTGCTCCTGATGAAGCCTCCGTTGTTTCTGAAGTACTCGATCTCGTTGTCAAAGTTGTAGAGGCGAGTCTCAAAGAAGGCGTAGAAAAAGCCATGAGTCTCTATAACAATCGTACTATCGCGCTCTCGGTATCAAGCGATCGAGGAGTACCTTTTCAGGAGCCATGAGGTAGAATGAAAAATTGTACACTTAACAGCGATAAATTTCGAGAGATTTTTTTGGAGGGGTAATTGGAGTCAAGATTTATTTTAAAAGTGCTTTGGTTGGATCAAAATGTGGCACTCGCGGTCGATCAAATTGTCGGTAAAGGGACAAGTCCTCTCACTGCTTATTTCTTCTGGCCGCGCAACGATGCTTGGCAACAGCTAAAAGAAGAGTTAGAAGCCAAACATTGGATTGTCGAAACCGAACGAATAGATATCCTCAATAAAGCCACTGAAGTCATTAATTTCTGGCAAGATCTCCGCAATCAAGGCAAGCTTATCAGCATGGCTGACGCACAAGCCAAATTTCCAGAAGTGGCTTTTACAGGTAGTAATTAACTTGATTGGCGCTCCCTAATCCCCTAGAAGGGGAGGGGATTTTTGCTGAATTTAAACAAGTTTGGCTCACAGGGCGATCGCCCTCTGGATCGTAGAGAGCAAGCGCGATCGCTCACCTCAATAAGAGGAAAGATGGAACTAGCAAATGAGGACTATCCTTTATTGAATCAGAACGGCAGGGATTATTTCCCCACGACTTGGC
>CAYTUO010000492.1:0-3097 GCA_964441015.1 uncultured Pleurocapsa sp. | reverse complement strand
CTGCGCGAACTTTTTCCCGTCCTAGCAGATATTATCAACTGGCATTGTCGCGGCACTCGTTACAACATCCACCTAGATTCTTCCGATGGCTTACTCTATGCCGGGGAAGCGGGAGTACAACTGACCTGGATGGATGCCAAAGTGGGAAATTGGGTAGTCACGCCTCGCATTGGCAAACCGATTGAAGTTAATGCCCTTTGGTACAATGCCCTGCGGACAATGGCCAAGTTTGCCCGTCAGATTGGAAAGCCTCATCAAGAGTATGAAGCAATGGCAGATCGGGCCTTAGCCAGATTCTCGCGCTTCTGGAATCCTGAAACGGGTTACTGCTACGACGTTCTCGATAGTCCCGATGGAGATGATGCTTCGTTGCGCCCCAATCAAATTTTTGCCGTGTCATTGCCTGAAAGTCCCCTCACTCCTGCCCAGCAACGGGGAGTGTTAGAAGTATGCGGACGAATGCTCTTAACCTCTCACGGATTGCGATCGCTCGCTCCCAATCATCTTCAATACCAGGGTCACTATGGCGGTAATCAGTTGCAACGCGATAGCGCTTATCATCAAGGAACGGTCTGGGGTTGGTTGCTTGGCCCCTTTGTTTTGGCACACTTACGAGTTTATGGCGATCGCGCTCAAGCCAGAGAGTTTTTAGCCCCAATGGCAAATCATCTCTCTGCACATGGTCTAGGCAGTCTCAGTGAAATTTTTGATGGAGATGCCCCGATGACTCCACGAGGTTGTATTGCTCAAGCTTGGACAGTAGCAGAGGTTTTACGGGCTTGGTTGGCAACAGAAGAACTACACTCAGCGTCAACCCAAGGATAGATTGAAAATTTTTTGGTCAATCTCAAAGATAATAAACCAAGCAGTTATTTTGGAAGTTGCGTGTCTGTACAGAAAAAATCCTCTCGTTCTCTAGCAAGTATTGCGGGTATTGTAGCTGCCGCTACTTTGATCAGTAAGGTTTTTGGCTTAGTGCGAGAACAGGCGATCGCGGCGGCTTTTGGGGTGGGAGATGTTGTCAACGCTTACTCTTATGCTTACGTAATCCCTGGTTTTCTGCTGATTTTGCTCGGCGGAATTAATGGCCCCTTTCACAGCGCCCTTGTCAGTGTCTTGGCAAAGCGGGACAAATCCGAAGCTGCCCCAGTGGTAGAAACGGTCACGACTCTGGTCAGTGGAATTTTAATCTTAATTACCGTTGTTTTGGTTGTCTTTGCCGGAACCTTTATCGATATTCTCGCGCCAGGATTAAACGAGCAAGCGAGAGCAAGCGCTATTCTCCAGTTACAGGTTATGGCACCGCTAGCCGTATTCGCTGGATTGATCGGCATTGGTTTCGGTACGCTGAATGCCTCAGAGCAATACTGGTTGCCTAGCATTAGTCCTCTCTTTTCCAGCATAACCGTTATCATCGGTGTCGGCCTTCTGGCTTGGCAGTTGGGACAACAAATTAATGCCCCTCAATACCTGCAATTGGGCGGAATCGTCTTAGCTGGAGGAACACTGGCAGGAGGAATTCTGCAATGGCTAGCACAATTAAACGCCCAGATCGAGTCAGGTATGGGTAAGTTGCGATTGAGCTTTGACTGGCGCATTCCTGGCGTGATGGATGTCATGAAGATCATGATTCCCGCCTCGCTTTCTTCTGGAATGCTACATATTAATGTTTATACCGATTTATTCTTTGCCTCTTTTATTGAAGGTGCAGCCGCCGCCATGCGTTATGCCAACTTTATTGCACTAACGCCACTGGGGATTATTTCTAATATGATTTTAGTGCCTTTTTTGCCTATCTTTTCTCAATTAGCTGCCCCGGAAAATTGGCAAGAATTAAAAGTGAGAATTCGGCAGGGTTTATTATTAACTGCCCTAACCATGTTGCCTCTGACAGCAATTTTTATCGCTTTAGCTTCTCCAATTATCAAAGTGATTTATCAAAGAGGATATTTTGGTTTGGAAGCTTCTCAACTGGTCATTCCCGTTTTGATGGCTTACGGATTTGGAATGTTCTTTTATTTAGGACGCGATGTATTGGTTCGGGTTTTTTATGCGTTAGGTGATGGAGAAACTCCTTTTCGCGTCAGTATTTTTAATATCTTTCTCAATGCAGGTTTAGATTATTTATTAGTTCAATCTTTGCAAACTCCAGGCTTAGTCTTAGCAACTGTTGGGGTCAATATTACTTCAATGGGAGCATTTTTGTGGATTTTACACCGCAGACTTAATGGTTTACCGTTAAAAGAGTGGGGATTCGATTTCTTAAAATTAACTGGAATTAGTATTTTATCTGGTTTAGCTAGTTGGGGAATTAATTGGGGATGGGAAAAATTTTTAGGAAGTAGTAATTTATTGCTTCAATTATTACAACTTTGTCTAGCAACAAGCATTTCATTAGGAATTTTTGCTATATTGGCAATGAAATTAAAGTTACCAGAAGTAGAGATTTTAGCCGCTAGAATTCGCCAAAAATTAGGAAAACGGTGATTGGGGATTGGGGATTGGGAATTCCTCTACTGTTCACTGTTCACTGTTCACTGCTTACTGATAACTGATAACTGTCCCCACACTCCCCAAAATTGAAAATGGGATTAAGTGCCGAATCGTTTAGCCGCTAAGGCGATCGCTTGGGGAAAAATTTTATGTTCTTGCACTTGAATTCGAGCGTGTAGGGTTTCTGGCGTATCGTCTGGTAGGATGGGAACCGCCGCTTGGATCAAGATGGGGCCACTGTCTACCTCTAAAGTTGCGATGTGAACCGTACAACCTGTAATCTTTACACCTGCTTCTAATGCTTGTTCTACCGCCCGAACTCCTCGAAAACTGGGTAATAAACTAGGATGAATATTAATGACTCGATGGGAAAAAGCCTCTATAAGGACTGGCGTTACAATTCGCATCCACCCCGCCATAATAATCCATTCAACCTGATATTGCTGAAATACCGCTACAATTTCCCGATCTAAATCCTCGCGGCCTTGATAGTCTCGATGATTGAGCAAGACCGCCGGAACCTCCCATCGTTGTGCCCTCTCTTTGACTTTAGCTTCGGGATTGTTATAAACCAAGTGTTGAAAGTGGTCTACAGCACAGCCAT
>CAYTUO010000491.1:0-3104 GCA_964441015.1 uncultured Pleurocapsa sp. | reverse complement strand
CTCACCTTCTCACCTTCTCACCTTCTCACCTTCTCACCTTCTCACCTTCTCACCAGTTATCAGTTATCAACTCCCCTTTCTGCCTTCAAGAATTCAGGACTATATGCTATGATTGGAAGCTGTGTCTTTTATGTCAGGATTGGATTCTGACAAAATTGAGTTAAGGAGGGAATAGTTTCGTGACTCGGCGCACGCTAGAGGGTACAAACCGCAAACAAAAAAGAACATCGGGTTTTCGCGCTCGGATGAAAACTAAAAACGGTCGTAAAGTCATTCAAGCCAGACGCAAAAAAGGAAGGCATCAGTTAACAGTCTAGGTGGATCGGAAAGCGACTGACAAACAATGAACTGTTAAGGTGGGATTGCCTAAAACTAATCGACTCAAGCACTGGAAAGATTTTCAGACGCTTTATAGGCAGGGGACTCGCTACAGTAGTCCTCACTTAGTTTTGTTGGTACTGTCGGAGAAGAAAGAAGTCAATTCCCTTGTGCCGATCGCCACCCGTATTGGCATTTCTATTAGCCAAAAAGTGAGCAAAAAAGCAGTTATTCGCAATCGGATCGAACGGCAAATCAAGGCAGCTTTTCGGGAGTTACTCCCCTATCTGTCTCCAGGATGGAAGCTGGTTGTGGTCGTGCGTCCTAGCGCATTGGAGTGCAAATATGAACATTTTTTGCGAGAATTAAAGCAGTTGTTAGTAAAAGCCAATATCATCAATGGGCATCAAAGAGAATACGTTTTATGAAGGGGGCCCTCATATTGGCGATTTAATCGTCAATATTTTACTGGGCTTTACGGTAATTTGTTTGCCTCTAACCATAGGCGCGATTGTCAGGGCAATCTGGTTGCGATATAGAATTACCGATCGCCGCATCACAGTCATTGGCGGATGGATGGGACGCGATCGCACGGATATTATCTATTCAGAAATCGTGAAAATGGTCAGAGTCCCTCGCGGAATCGGATTGTGGGGCGATATCGTCGTGACGTTAAAAGATAAAAGCCGCTTGGAGATGCGATCGGTCCCCAAATTCCGAGAAATCTATGACTATATTGCCGAAAAAGTCGCTGACAAAACTGGCCGCTCGATCGAAGCCATTACCAGTTCCTAGATAATGAGTGAAGGATGAGGGATGAGGGAGGAAGGAGGTGCCAAGTTGCGATCGCGATCGCTCATCCCCAACCATCGATATTTAGATAAATTAGTTCCGAGAAAACATTACACAAAGGCTTAAATTTAGACGAATGGATTTTGGTGTCGGATTTATTTCCACAAATATCATGCTGCCAATCCTGGACTTTTTCTACGGGATTGTGCCGAGTTATGGTTTTGCGATTATTGCTCTTACATTAGTCGTTCGCTTTGGACTCTATCCCCTCAGTGCCGGACAAATTCGCAACATGAGAAAAATGCGAATTACTCAACCTTTAATGAAAGAGCGGCAAGAAGAAATTCAGAAACGCTACAAAAACGACCCGGCAAAACAGCAGGAAGAAATGGGAAAACTCATGCAGGAGTTTGGCAATCCTCTAGCTGGTTGCTTGCCCCTACTGTTACAAATGCCGATTCTCTTTGCTCTTTTTGCGACCTTACGGGGATCGCCCTTTTCTGACATTAACTATACCGTTGATGTTCAAATCCTTCCCAGAGAGCAGATCGAGCGAATTCAACCCCAACCCTTCGCCACTAAGCCCCAAAACATTTACATCAATGATGGCATTCACTACCCCATCGCTGCCCTACTTCCTGGCGGCAATAATTTAGCTGTCGGAGATAAGGCAGAAGTTGAATTTCAAACGGCTGAAGGAAAATCCTTAGCGCAGTTAGCGGCCGACTATCGAGAAAACCAAATCCAACCCAAATTGCAGGTTATCAAAGGTGCCGAACGTCTCAAAATTAACGACGACGGAACCATCGAAGCCCTAGCCCCTGGAGACGCAACCATTCAGGGAACAATTCCAGGAATTGCCGCCAACACCGGATTCCTCTTTATCGAAGCCCTGGGGCGCGTAGGGGTAACCTCAGCAGATGGCAAGATCAACTGGGATATCTTGGGCATGGTAATCTTCTTTGGCTTGAGCATTTATATCAACCAAGAACTGTCTGGTTCTCAAGGCGGCGGTGGAGCCAATGCTCAGCAGCAACAAACCGTTAACAAGATTACGCCAGTGCTTTTCAGCGCCATGTTTCTCTTCTTCCCCCTTCCGGCAGGGGTTTTAATGTACATCGTGGTTGCTAACATCTTCCAAACGATGCAAACGGTGATCTTAATGCGGGAACCGTTACCAGAAAATCTGCAAAAATTGGTAGAGCAACAAGAAAAAGCGCAAAAAGGGCGACAAGAGTTGCCGTTTGAGAAACGCTCTAAGAAGAAAGAGAAAACATCTTGAATTGTGAATTCTGACCCCATAGGATAGTCGGCATGATAGAGCAACAAACCCAGCGAGGCAAGCAGTGGTTAGAAACTCTGCTTCAATTAATGGGATTTCCCACTAGAGTGAAAATTGGAGAAGGGGAACCCTACGAGGCAGATCCCAATGCCTGCTGGCTGATTATTGATGAAACCAAGTTAACGCCAGAACAGCTAGAAATTCTACTCGGTCAAAAAGGAGGGGCCCTTGATGCTATTCAGTATCTTGCTAATACTCTCCTGAATTTAGGGTTAGAGCCAGAAGAGCAACGAGCGTTTACTGTAGAACTCAATGGCTATCGCCTCAAGCGTCAAGCAGAACTTCTGGCTTTAGCAAAGGAAGTCGCCCAACAGGTACGCCTAACGGGTCAAGAAGTAGAAATGAAGTCCCTATCCTCAGCCGAACGCCGTCAGATTCATACGTTTCTCAAAGATGCCGAAGATCTAGAAACAGAAAGTCGAGGTCAAGAACCCGATAGAAGGTTGGTTGTTCGACTGCGCTAATTGAGAACAAATCATCATGTACCTTAGACCCGCTTAGGCGGGTTTTAACTTAAATGTCGGGTTAAGTCCCACCCTATAAACAAGGCGGATGAATCGAGGCGGAGCCGAGTACCGCCGATGTTTTAGGGTTGGGATACAACCCTACCAGCAAATAAACGCGCAGCAACAATATTCTATCACTTGCTTTG
>CAYTUO010000490.1:0-3116 GCA_964441015.1 uncultured Pleurocapsa sp. | reverse complement strand
GAGAGCTAGATTTAATCACTGATTTCTTTTCTAAAGTTTATTAAAGCTGTTGGGAAATATGGGTTTTAGTTCTGATATACTCTATTCTAGTGCCGAAAACCAAGGCCAAATAACTTTAAGCTTTTGGGCTTGAAATCCCAACTGTGCCGATTGCACAGTAAAGCATTCAAACAATAGGGTGGGCTTCACCCAAATTTACGCCTGTGGACAAGCAAGGGCCGACTCTCTTGGATGAAGCAGGAAGCAGACCCTTCAAGAGTAATCTTGATTGAATAGTGAGACTTGAAAAAGTTTAGCTAAGTTTTGTAGAGCAGCCAATTGAGATCACCCGAAAGGGCCGAAGCGTCGCCGTTATCCTTGCCTTTGAAGAGTTTATCCGGCTCCGTGCGATCGAAGATGAGCTATGGGCACTCAGAGCTTCCGAAGCTCGCACAGAGGGGCACATCGGCGTTAAGGAAAGCCAAGACCTCCTAAAGGAACTCCTTAATGCTGAGTCCTAATTTCTCAAAGCAATCAGCGAAGTTTCTTCGCCGACTTCAGAAAGGCCAGCCGAAACACGCAAAACAGATCGCTACAAAGGTCGTCGAACTTTGCTCAACTCCTCGCCCTCATGACTGTGCCGAGCTTCGCGGTTACGACTACTTGCGAGTTGACATTGGTGAATATCGAATCGTCTATACCTTCAACGACAATGTTTATCGATCTCATCGGTAAACGAAACGACGATGAGATCTATGACCTTCTCGAACGTAAGTATTAACTTGACAATATTAAATTAACGCCCGCCATCAGGCTCGCTCTCCAAAATCCTATTTCAGTGCTGGTGTTCGGAGTAGGCTTAAGTAAAGATAAGGATTTTATCACACTTTGCGATCCCCATGATAGCCTCATCCTAGATCCTATCAACTTCCCTTCACTCGCACATGAGGGTATCAAGCCAAATCCGTTAGTTAGTAGTAGGGTAGTTGTACATTTGTACTAAACTAACAGCCGATATTTTTGTCAAAAAAAATTCAGTGAGGACATATGCGCGAAGTCTACATTGTCTCAGCAGCACGCACGCCTATCGGTCGCTTTGGAGGGGCATTAACCGATTTTTCTCCAGCCGATTTGGGCGGTCACGTCATGAAAGCTGCCTTAGAGCGCTCAAGTGTACCAGGAACCGCTTTAGACCTATATATTATGGGCAACGTCCTAAGAGCAGGACACGGACAGTTGTTGCCCCGTCAAGCTGCTTTTAAAGCAGGAATTCCCGAAGCCATAAATGGATATGCCGTCGACATGGTCTGCTCCTCAGCAATGCTCAGCCTGAGCAACGGGGCCACGGCCATTCGTGCAGGAGAAGCCGATTTAGTTCTGGCGGGCGGCATGGAATCGATGTCTCAAGCTGGCTTTTTCCTTTCCCACCGAGCCAGATGGGGTTACAAGTTTCTTTTAGGGGCACCAGAACAGTTAACAGATATCCTACTCAACGATGGACTGATGGACGGCGTTACCAAAGAGGGGATGGGGAATCAAACTGAACGGCTAGCCGAAGAACATGGTTTCAGCCGCAAAGATGTCGATGAAATCGCCTTTTATTCTCAAAAACGGGCAGCAGAAGCAACGGAGCGAGGAAGTTTCAAAACCGAAATTGTCCCAATTGAGATCAAAACGAAGAAAGGGATACAAGTCGTCGATGCAGATGAAGGCATCCGTGCCGATACGACTCCAGAATCTTTAGGCAAACTCCGCCCCGCCTTTAAGCCGGATGGAATCCTGACGGCAGGAAATAGCAGCCAAATCTCTGACGGAGCAGCCGCCCTCGTTTTAGCCAGTCAGTCAGCCGTAGACCAATATGGACTCAAACCCCTCGCTAAAATTCTGGGAGGAGCCTGGGCAGGTGGTACGACTTGGCGTTTTACAGAAGTGCCAGTGACGGCGGTGAAGAAGCTGTTAGAGAAGCTCAATAAACAAATCTCTGACTTCGAGCTAGTCGAGAATAACGAGGCGTTTGCCGTCAACAGTTTACTTTTCAATAAAATGCTAGGAATCCCTCTCGACAAGCTGAACGTCAATGGGGGCGCGATAGCGTTGGGACATCCCATTGGGGCTTCTGGAGCGCGGATCGTTGTCACCTTGCTCAACGCCTTGAAAGAGCAAGATAAAACCCTGGGGCTGGCAGCCCTTTGTCACGGTACGGGTGGAGGAACGGCGATCGCGATCGAACGGGTTTAGTCATTAGTCATGTAGGCGAGCATCCCGCTCGCCAGTCATTGAGTAGCACGCAAAAGACAAGGGACAAAGGAGGAATTATGGTATCTCTGGGATTGGAAGATAAAGTTGTGGTCGTTACTGGCGGCAATCGAGGAATTGGTGCTGCGATCGTTAGTTTTTTGCAAGAGTTGGGAGCCAAAGTAGCTTACACCGATATCACTATCTCCGATGGGAAAGGTGAGGCTTTAGGCATCCAAGCCGATGTCACTAACCTAGAGTCGATGGAAGCGGCAGCAGCCCAGATTCAAGAGAAACTCGGCCCCGTTTACGGAATTGTTGCCAATGCAGGGATTACCCGCGATAACTTTTTTGCCAAACTCACTCCTGAAGATTGGGATAAGGTCATCGACGTGAATTTAAAAGGCGTTGCCTACACCATCAAACCCTTTATCTCTGGGATGTACGAACGGGGAGAAGGAGCGATCGTCTGCATCAGTTCAATTTCAGGAGAACGAGGAAACCTCGGTCAGACTAACTATTCTGCTACAAAAGCAGGTGTCATCGGTCTCACCAAGTCCCTTGCCAGGGAAGCCGCTCGTTATAAGGTTCGAGCCAATGCCGTCGCACCAGGATTTATCGAGACAGAAATGACCCAGGCGATTCCTGAAAAAGTCAAAGAAAGAATTACTGCCGAGATTCCTTACGGTCGCTTTGGCAAGCCTGAAGAGATTGCTTGGGCAGTTGCTTTTCTGCTTTCTCCAGTTGCTAGCAGCTTTATTACTGGAGAAGTATTGCGAGTCAATGGTGCCCATCATACATGAATGGGGAGTGTGGGGACAGTTACCAGTTACCAGTTATCAGTTATCAGTTATCAGTTATCAGTTATCAGTGATTGGTGACTGGATCAATCCAAAATCCTT
>CAYTUO010000489.1:0-3137 GCA_964441015.1 uncultured Pleurocapsa sp. | reverse complement strand
CTGTCTTTGGCATAAGGAATCGCGGCGATCGCACCCAGACTTATTGAGAAGATACGTTCGATCGCTATTTGGAAAAGGGGAGCAACTCAAGCTTAAACGTATGGGAATCTGAAGTCAGCGATACTCCTTGATAGCGTGCCCGCAAGACTAAATTTCGACTGAGTGTTGTTGAGACAGAAGTAATCAAACCTCTTCCTTGAGAACCGATGCCGTAGCCTACATCAAATTCCCAGAGACTAGGGTCTTCTTGCGTTCTGTTGCCCGATTGGTAGCGCAAACCGAAGGTAGTCAGGCGATCGTCGCTGTTTTCAGAGTGGCGAGTTTCGTATCCTACCTTCAATAGGGATGCTGAACTGGTGCGATCGCTCCCAAAGAGACGGTAACTCAGTTGTGAATTCGTCCCCAGTCCGTGCGGATTTCCATTGCTTTGATGGCTGAGTTGGAGACTGCCTAAACTAGAACTAAGACCCCAGTTCCACCTATCTTCGGTATCTAGATTAGCTCTAGCAGAGAAAGAAAGACCATCGCCCTTTTTATAGAGTTGCATTCCGGCCGCTAGAGTCTCACTCTGATTGTGACGACTTCCTGTAAAAGTTAAGCCGGGGATAGGCTGCCAGTTGACTCCAATTTGAGAAGAGAGATAGTTGCCATTAAAGTTAATTCCCAATTGAGAAGAAGGCTGAAAGTTCAGATTAACTCTCCAGTCATCATTTTCCACTAAAGGCATTTCTTGACGAGAGGTTTGCGCTAATCCAACTGAAATTGACTCATCAACAACGCCAACTCCTAAAGTAAGGCTGTTAAAAAGGTTCCAGCGATAAGTCGTATTCCTTCGCAATTCGGTTGACTGCGTGAGAAAAACTGTTTCTTGTATTTTGGGTGCGATAGTAGGGGGAAAGCTGAGTTTGACTGGGCGATCGCTCAGAGAAATTCTGTCTAACTGAAAGGTTTTGCTGTTATTGGCAAAAAACACCTTTTCTTCTGTCTGTCTCGGAACATAGGCTTCTCCTATCGGCGCTTCAGCATGAGCGGGGTTGGATGCTAGAAAACAGCAGAGAAAGCCAAAAGAGCAAAATAATTGTTTTGTCATCTTGCTTTGGTTAACTAACCATTTTTCATTACTATAACCGAGGGACAGAGGAGAGCGATTTCCTTCTCCTTTGGATACGCTATCGCGAACGGAAGCGCTACGTCCTTCAGACGGGCTACGCCAACGCGGATCGCACTTTTTCCACTCATTGCAGAAGAAAAGAAAGACAATGCACGAGCCGATTTAATTTTGACTTATTTTGTTTGCCAAAGAAGTCGCGTTGATGTTGCAGTAATGAAATTACTAACTAGATTGCAATAACAAAGAAGAATCTACAATTGGTTGATAATCTTGACTAGAAAATAGGCTAAAATCACCATGCCATTTTGCAGTCATATTACATAGTAAGCGAAATTGAATTGGTGTTGGTGCAGGGTTAACTCTTTCAACGCGAACATCAACTGATTGGGGGTTTTGTTTTAAAACCTCATAAATGTCTGCCGCTAGATATCGAGGACAATATCCTAAATTGTGTCGTTCTTCAGTACGTAATAATAAAGCTTTTTCGTCATAAGAATTTTGAATATCGTGTGTCAAATATAAACGCTCTTCTGGTTTTAATTGCTTGACTCGTTCAATAGAACATTCTGGCATATATCGCAATCCATGCACAAAAAAATGAATATGATAAGCTCCATTTTCATTGATTTCTGGCTCAGGAAAAACTTCAAAAGTATCTGTGGCTTTGTGTCCTCCACTACGAGCTAAAATTGCGATAGGATCGTCTTGATTTTGTGGAATGTTTAACCACTGAATATAGTCTTGATAATCTGGACGAGAAGGGCGCATTAAACGATTAGAAAACAGAGGAAAAAGTTGTGATGATGTATAAACATGATCGCGTTCTGGAAAAGAGTGTAATAATTGAAAATTGCACTCAAATTGAGCCTTTTTAACACCGTGAGTATAGACAAAATGATAATTTTTTCCATCGAAAGTTAATTTTCCAATGGGAAACCAATGTCGGCTTTTTGGATCTTGCCATGCTAAAAACAGCTTTTTCATGATAGTTCTTTGCTAAACTTTAGTAATCTACGCTGATTAATTTTTAAGATTTCGTGAGCAAATTTAATTGCAGTTGAAGAGATGCGATCGCTAGGAATACGCTCAAACAATTCCATAGTATTATTAGCTGAATTATTAGCTGATATTTTTGCTAAATGATCGAGCCATATATTCGCTGCTTTGGGATAGCGTTTTGCTGCTTCACAAAATGCTTCAAAGGTTTTTAGTGGTTGTTTGTCTCCAACTTTAGCATATAAGCAGGACTTGCAGTTTTTAGCATAAGCTTCTACAGAAAAACCAATATCTCTTGTATTGAGTCTTTTTTCACGTCGCTCATCAGACTCATTTCGCCCTAAACTAGAAGCATGGTCATAGGTCGGTGCTAAATAAGTTTTCCCTGCGAGATCGATAAACGCCCAATTTTCATGATGGCGATCGCTATTACCAATCCAAGCATCTAAAAGCAAATAGCCAATAAAAGTATCTATAGCTGTTTCAATACCTTCTAATGGTGTCCAATCTCTAGGTAAATCAACTGAAGAGTTTTCAAAAACACGAAAAATATTATCGAGAGTATGTTGAGATAGATCCTTAATATCCTCTGGATAATCTAAAAATATTTCTGCCAAAATTTCATTCCCAGGAGAAAGACGGCTGTTTTCAGGAAGAAATGATGGAGAGATCGTTCCTTTTTGATTTTTAAAGCTTGCTAGTTCATATTTTGCATGGGGTAGTTTGATTAGCTTACATAATTCTGCTGCAATTTTTTCTGACCAATCTTCGCCTGTATTTGGTCTAGCTTTTTTGTAAAGACATAAACCTAACTCCTGGTGATGAAACCAAAATTTTTCTTTAGTTCCCATCGCTTCTTCAGTTTCAGGAGACTCTAAAGGAATTTCAAATATCAAAAATTTTTTGCTCACATTAGTCATCTAATAACAATAAAGATTATCATTTTCATTTTTAATTATTTTTTAGTCATATTTTGAACCTTCTCAATAAGTCTGGGGGGACTCGCCACTAGAGGGGAGGGAAACCGACA
>CAYTUO010000488.1:0-3150 GCA_964441015.1 uncultured Pleurocapsa sp. | reverse complement strand
TTTTGTCATCATGTTCTTGACAAATTGCACACAACCTTAACTTGTCACCAATGGGTACAGATAGAGTTCGAGGACATGGATTGGAACTCGAAGTCAGAGGAGAACCGAGAAACCGTTACCCTGACATGACGATCGTTCGAGAAGAACATATTGAGCAGTTAGCGAAGCGCAATACCCTTCGTCTTTCGATGGCTCCTCCCTTACTCGTCATTGAAGTCGTCAGTCGAGGAGAGTTGCAAAAGAATAGAGACTACATTGCTAAGCGATCGCAGTATCAGGATTGCGGCATTCGGGAATATTGGATTGTAGACCCCGAAACGCGAACGATACTGGTATTAGAATTAACTGGAACGACTTACACCGAGTTCGGCAGCTTTTGGGGGAACGAGCGAGTGCTATCTCCACAGTTTAGTGAACTGAATCTAACAGCAGCGCAAATCTTTGGAGCCGATAATTAGAGAAAGTAGGTAAATTTGCGCTATAAAATAATCATTCTAATGTTAGGATGACATTTGCTGTAATTGGTAAGAACCATGGCAGAAACATTATTTTTTAATGCACTGCGTCAAGCCATAGATGAAGAAATGGCTCGTGACGAAAAAGTATTCGTTATCGGGGAAGATGTAGGACATTATGGCGGTTCCTACAAAGTGACCAAAGACTTATACAAAAAGTATGGTGATCTAAGGGTTCTAGATACGCCCATTGCAGAAAATAGTTTTACCGGACTAGCAGTCGGCGCAGCTATGACGGGGTTGCGACCTATTATTGAAGGGATGAATATGGGGTTTTTGCTCCTCGCCTTCAACCAAATTGCTAATAATGCTGGGATGTTGCGCTATACTTCCGGCGGCAACTTTAAAATTCCGATGGTGATTCGCGGCCCTGGTGGGGTAGGAAGACAATTAGGAGCAGAACATTCCCAACGACTGGAAGCTTACTTTCATGCGGTTCCAGGATTAAAAATCGTTGCCACTTCGACTCCCTACAACGCCAAAGGATTGATGAAAGCGGCAATTCGAGACGACAATCCCGTACTCTTTTTCGAGCACGTCTTACTATACAATTTGAAAGAAAATTTGCCGGAGCATGAATATATCGTTCCCTTAGATAAGGCGGAAGTCGTTCGTCCGGGGAAAGATGTGACGATTCTGACTTACTCGCGGATGCGCCATCATTGCCTTCAAGCCTTGAAACAGTTGGAGAAAGAAGGCTACGATCCTGAGATTATCGATCTCATTTCCCTCAAACCCTTCGATATGCAGACGATTAGCCAATCGATTCGCAAAACTCACCGCGTTATTATCGTCGAAGAATGTATGAAGACGGGGGGAATTGCCGCAGAGTTAATTTCGCTGATTAACGAACAACTATTTGACGAGTTAGACGCTCCTGTCGTCCGGCTATCTTCTCAAGATATTCCCACGCCTTACAATGGCACCTTAGAAAGACTGACTATCATCCAACCTCAGCAAATCGTGGAAGCGGTAAAAAATATGATGGCGATGCTGGTTTGAGTCATTAGTCCTGTAGTGCGAGCGTCCCGCTCGCTAGTCCTCAGTCACTCGAAGACACACTAAGGATTAATGACCAAGGGCAAGGAATAAAGGACGACAATGCAAAAACAACGTTTGATAATTGGTTTAATTTTGGCGCTGGTGGTCGGCGCGATCGCGACTTTAGTAACTTTGCCACCTCAGCTTGGTTTAGACCTTAGAGGAGGAGCGCAACTGACCATTCAGGTTCAACCAACAAAAGAAGTTAAAGAGATTAAACCAGAAGATTTAACGGCTGTCAAAACGGTTATTGAAAATCGCATTAATGCGCTAGGTGTCTCAGAACCCCTAATCCAAACTGTGGGAGGAGATAAAATCTTAGTACAGCTTCCTGGGGTGACTGACTCACAACAAGCTGAACGAATTTTGGGTGGAACGGCACAGCTAGAATTTCGAGCGCAAAAACAGGGAACTGAGCCTCAGTTTCAAGCTGAATTCGCCATCAAACGTCAACTGGATGCAGAGTTGGAGGCATTGAGAAAAGGTGGCAATCAAGCGACAAATTCCCAACAAATTATCGAGTTAAACGAATCGATTCAAAAATCTAACGAGGCGATCGCTCAACTTTTTGAGTCTGTCGGTTTGACAGGAAAAAATTTGCAAGATGCGCGTCCGAGTCCTACTCAATCAGGCAATGGTTGGGAAGTGGCGATTCGCTTCGATAGCGAAGGTGGACAGAAATTTGCCGAACTGACTAAAAATTTAGCCGGGACAGGTCGCAGTATTGGTATTTTCTTAGATAATGCTTTGATTAGCGCTCCCGTAGTTGGCGTAGAATTTGCTGCAACGGGTATTACTGGCGGTAGTGCAGTCATTACCGGAAACTTTACCATCGAGACGGCTAACAATCTGGCTGTACAGCTTCGAGGGGGTTCGCTACCCTTCCCTGTAGCAGTGGTCGAAAACCGCACTGTTGGCGCAACTTTAGGGCAAGATAGTATCCGCAGCAGTATTTATGCTGGAGTGGCGGGTTTAGTCCTTGTGTTAATTTTTATGGGAATCTATTACCGACTGCCTGGATTAATTGCGGATGTGGCACTGTTAATTTACGCTTTGCTCACTCTTGCCGCTTTTGCGCTAGTAGGGGTTACTTTAACTCTACCTGGTATTGCAGGGTTTATCCTCAGTATCGGGATGGCAGTAGATGCAAACGTACTCATTTTTGAGCGCACAAGAGAAGAATTACGTGCTGGAAATACTCTCTATCGTGCAGTTGAAGCAGGTTTTTATCGAGCTTTTTCTAGTATTTTGGACAGTAATGTCACGACTTTAATTGCTTGTGCTGCTTTGTTTTGGCTAGGGTCAGGATTAGTCAAAGGATTTGCACTAACCTTGGCAATAGGGGTGTTAATCAGTATGTTTACTGCCTTGACTTGCAGTCGGACTTTTCTGCTGCTGGTGGTATTAGGAATCCCAGGCATCCGACAAAAACCAGAACTTTTTTGTCCCAACTTACCTGCTCCATCAAAGGGATGAAAGGATTTTGGATTAATTCTTTCCTGCTCCTCTGCTCCTAATCACCTTCTCACCTTCTCACCTTCTCACCTTCTCACCAATCGCCTTCTCACCTTCTCACCAATCACCTTCTCACCAA
>CAYTUO010000487.1:0-3159 GCA_964441015.1 uncultured Pleurocapsa sp. | reverse complement strand
TGGGTTTGGACGAACTCTCGGAAGACGATCGCGTAACGGTAGATCGCGCTCGCAAGATCGAGCGCTTCCTGTCTCAGCCCTTCTTCGTGGCAGAAGTGTTCACGGGTTCTCCTGGCAAATATGTCACGCTGAGCGACACGATTAAAGGATTCAAAATGATCCTGTCTGGGGAATTAGATAGCCTGCCGGAGCAAGCTTTCTACATGGTAGGCAGCATCGACGAAGTGATCGCTAAAGGCGAGAAATTGAAGAAAGGCTAATAACAGTTGGCCGTAACCGGTTACCAGTGACCAGTAAACAAAAAACTGACAACTGGTAACTGACAACTGATAACTGATAACTGATAACTGAAAAAGAATGGCTCTAACAGTACGAGTAATTACCCCAGATAAAATCGTTTGGGACGAAGTGGCTCAAGAGGTGATTTTGCCTAGCACGACAGGACAGCTAGGGATTCTTTCGGGTCATGCTCCGTTGTTGACGGCTCTCGATATTGGCGTAATGCGAGTTCGTCCTGGTAAAGACTGGCAAGCGATCGCCCTGATGGGAGGGTTTGCTGAAGTCGAAAACAACGAGGTTAAAGTTCTCGTTAACGGGGCTGAACTCGGCGAGGTGATTGACAGAGAAGCGGCTCGCACCGAGTATACTCTCTCACAAGCGCGTCTAGAAGAAGCCAATAAGAGCGGTGATCGCCAAAAGCAAATCCAAGCCGATCGAGCCTTGAAGCGAGCTAGAGCGCGTTTTCAAGCAGCAGGTGGCATGGTTCAAGTCTAAAACCCTGACTATCCCAAAATTTTAAGGGCAGACAAACGCCTGCCCTTGTTTTTCAATCAAGAAAGTTGTGAAGTGCCACACCTATAAAAGATTTGGCTTCCTGGACTCAAACGTTTCTAGAGCGGCTGATGTCCTAGTCTTGCAACTAGCTTCTCAGGCGTAAATTCCGGTACTTCCTACCGTACTAGCTTTAGTATATCACATCACTTTTGTGACGCAGATAGTTCCTAATATCAGTTGTCAGTAATCAGTAATCAGTTAGTTCAATAATTGACTAGTCAATCTTTTATACTTCTATTACTGATGGGTTATTTAAGGGCAATCTGTACTAATTAGGCTGACGATAATTAGATAGTATTTCTTTAAATCGTGTAATTTGACGTAAATCAAGAAAAATAGAGTTATATTGAGCCAAATTTAGATAAGTTTCGGGATAGAGTTTAATTGCCTCTTCTAGACTATTGAGTGCTTCGTCAACATTTCCCAAAGCTGCCTGGCAGCAAGCTTGATTGTACCAAGCATATTCGTCTTCTGGTTCGGCTGCTAATGCCTGCTGGTAACAGGGAAGGGCTTCACTGTAGCGTTCTAGTTGCTGTAAAATAATTCCTTGCTGATACCAAGCCCAATAATCTTGGGGCTTACTTTCTCCGGCTCTTTGATAGTTCGTCAAGGCCTCTTCTAATTTGCCCCAACTGCTCAGAGTATCGCCCCGACGATACCAAGCCCAGTAATCGCCAGGCCGTCTTGCTAATGCTCCATCGTAACAGGCGATCGCGCTTTCGTAGTTGCCCGTGAAACGATAGGCTTCTCCTTGGCGGTATTGTGCCCAATAATCATTTGGATATACTTCTAGTGCCCTAAAAAAACAAGCGATCGCTTTTTCATAATCGTTTAATTCTTCCAGACACAGACAGCCTTGGTCGTACCAAGACCAATAGTTATTCGGTTGCACGGCTGAGGCGTTTTCGTAGCTAGCTGATGCCTCTTCATAGCGTCCTAATTCTTCTAAAGTAATACCGCGTTTATACCAAGCCCAGTAATCTTTAGGATAGTATTCTATTGCCTTTTCATAGCTAATTAATGCTTCTTCATAATCCCCTTGCAAGCGCAAGGCATCGCCCATGAAATACCAGTCTTGGTAACTATCTGGACGACATTCTAAGGTTCGATAAACTGTAAATAATTGTTGGTTATTTCTCATTTTTCTTCACGATAATTCAAACTTCATAAGCTAATATCTTCAATGCTTACTTCTGAGTTACTAATTTATCGATACAAAGGCGAAACGGTTGTCCCGAAAAGATTACCCATTAACGATGTTTCGCTGAATCTAGCTAACGATTGGATTGACTGCTTTCAAGAGGCTTTAGGGAGTACTCAAGGAGAACTTGCTCGCCAACTTCAAGAATTAGAAGGTGATAGCCCAGACTACCGCGTCAAACGGGGAATTGCCCACCTCCTTAAGAATAATTTCTCGACATTTGAAATCATCAGTCCGATAGAACCGCAACTCTTGCGACAGCGAGTCTTTTCTTGCGCGGCTACCACAGTTACCATACCCGAAAATCGCGATCACACTTTAGAAATTTTAGCAAGCCACCTCAGCAAAGAACTTAAGCGAGAAGTTTTACCCCACGAGATAGAAAAAGGACTGTATGCAGACTTACAAGAAAATCGCATTTTCACTCAGTTCGATCCGCCAGCACCAGAAGCACTGATCCACTTATATAATCTTTCCCAAGTTCAAGGCATTTTTTATCGCGCTAGTCACATTGTTATCAACGCCCATCGCAACGATCCTGGAGAGTATAAACTCTTATTTCGCTATCTCAAACTCTTTCAGTTAATGGCATATATTGAAGGCGATGCCGATACTGGCTTTACTATTACCATCGACGGCCCGACCAGTTTATTTAAGGCTAGCACACGATATGGTTTGGCACTAGCAAAAATGATACCTGCTTTACTCCACGTCAGTAAATGGAGTCTCAAGGCAAAATTACAAAATCGCGATTTTTATACCAATAGCATTAAAACTGGATATTTTGATTTGGATGATAAATGTGGTTTAGTCACTCATTATCCTCCAGGAAAACCCTATGACAGTATGTTAGAAGCTTCTTTTGCTAAAAGTTGGTCAAAACTTAAAACTGACTGGCATTTAGAAAGGGAGGTAGATTTAGTCCCTCTTCCAGGAAGCGTAATGATTCCCGATTTTCGCTTAGTTCATCCCGACGGACGCGATTTTTTATTAGAAATTGTTGGATATTGGCGACCAGAATATTTGCAAAAGAAATTTTATCAAGTGCGTCGCGCGGATGTGGATAATCTTATTTTGGCAGTTTCCGAACGCTTGAATCTAGAAAAATCAGGAAATAAATTTAC
>CAYTUO010000486.1:0-3176 GCA_964441015.1 uncultured Pleurocapsa sp. | reverse complement strand
ATTGGGCAATTGGTTTGCTGGAAAGCTATCTGAGACAGCCAAAGAAACCCAAGCGATTGTTAGTTGGACTATCTGTAGGGGGAGCAATTTTCTT
This sequence comes from uncultured Pleurocapsa sp., assembly GCA_964441015.1. Classification (GTDB taxonomy): domain Bacteria; phylum Cyanobacteriota; class Cyanobacteriia; order Cyanobacteriales; family Microcystaceae; genus Hydrococcus. The sequence goes on along the minus strand of CAYTUO010000486.1, from coordinate 3,082 downwards.
GGGAGTAAGTATAGGGGCGATCGCGTACCAACAAACTCTTTCAGTTACTCCAACAGGGGGCACAATTGTTATTGGCTCAAAAAATTTTACCGAACAAATCATACTCGGAGAAATTCTAGCCCAACAAATCGAAGCGAAAACGGATTTGAAAGTTGATCGCCGCTTTAATTTAGGAGGAACTTTTATTTGTCACGAAGCAGTGAAGGCAGGCAAAATTGATGGATATGTAGAATATACGGGGACAGCTTTTACTACTATTTTGCAACAACAACCTATCCCCGATCCAAAAGAAGTTTATCGGCGAGTTAAACAAGCCTATCATGAGAAATTTCAGTTAGAAATATTTCCTTCTTTAGGGTTTGAAAATACTTTTGCGATCGTGATTCGTCAAGAAGATGCAAAACGATTGAACGTTAAAACCCTTTCTGAAGCAGCAAAATATACACCCCAATGGAAAGCGGGATTTGGCTATGAATTTTTTGAGCGGAAAGATGGCTATCCAGGATTAGCAAAAGCTTACGGATTAAAGTTTGCCCAAACTCCACAAGCGATGGAGCTAGGATTAGTATATAAGGCGTTGTCAGGAAAGCAAGTAGACTTAGTAGCGGGAAATTCTACTGATGGCTTAATTCCTGTTCTGGAATTGGTTATTTTAGAAGATGATAAGCGATATTTTCCACCCTATGAAGCAGTTCCTATATTTAATCAAAAAACTCTAGAAAAATATCCCCAATTGCCAATTGTAATTACTCAATTAACAGGGCAAATTTCCGCTTCAAAAATGCAGCAATTAAATTATCAAGTAGATAATCAAGAAAAGTCGGTAAAGGAAGTGGTACAAGCATTGATTCAATCCTTATAAAAACTCTTTTACTCAATTCAAAAATACTTTAAGGATAATTATCTAGGACCGCGATCGCCGACTTATAGACACGAAGATTAAAAGTGACTGATTGAGATAGAAGAGGAAGTTAAAGTCCCAAATACCAATAAGAGAAAGCGATTGAGAGTATTATAAATATTTGTCAACAAAGACTTGACAAATAGGATTTTGTCTTAACTTGTCACCAATGGCTAGTTACTAGCGATGATTTTGATGACCTTATGTTGAACCATTAGGTTGCAATTTACGTCAATCAGAGTCATGCTATAGTCTCCGAGTTGAGCTTGTTCGGAGACGCTGACCTTAATCTTAATGCTGGTATCGTTAAACTCGTCTATTTGAATAACTTCGATTCCTTTACCGAAGCTAATTTTTTCAGGAGTTCGCAGATTTTCGCCGTTAATTGTTAAGTCTACTTCTGAATCTCCCTGCCGTAGGGTATCAGGGGTAACGCTTGTAATTTTTGGACTTGATAAGCTAAACCAATCTTGGGTGTGAGTCAGAAGAATGGGGCGGTATTTATAGTTATCAATTTTAGTAATTGCACCGCTATGAGAAGCAAAATCAACTTCTGCTAAAACTACCCACGGTTCGGACGGACAAGGCGGACATTTCGGAATCTCGTTTTGGTTTAAATCATCAGATGGATTGCGGCGATGGGATTCGGGAAGTTCTTCTAAAACGTTAATTCCATAGCCATCGCACCAGCGAGAATATTCACACTGGGTATCGTCGCAACCGCACCCTACAGGTTGTACCCGCACGGGTCGCGTCATCACTTCTTTGTATCTAACAGCAATGTAGACAGGTCCCTGACATCGATTGATGACAATTTCATCGACATCGCTACACCAGGGATCGAGAGGAGGCGAGGTAGGTTCTTCGCACATTCCCATTACTCCAGTCGTGCGGATGTCTATTGTGCGATCGCAATCGATGACAATTTCATCCCCGTAAGGACCTAAAATGTATCCCGGACTAACCGTAACCAGCCAAGGTGTCATTTCTTTTTTGGAGTCGAAAACCGGGCAAACAATAGCACCGCAGACCACACCCCAACCATGCAACAAACGATTGTGGCGACGTAGTTTATCGCGAAAGTAGGTCTGCTCTAAAATCATGTCGTCGGCGGTAATCATTTGCCGAGGAAAATAGCGAGGGCGCTCGATCGCGCTGCATTCACAAAGTTCGTAACCCAATTTGTGATGGTGTTTCATTTGATTTCTCCGTGATTATCTTCGTGAATTAGAGATAAAAGCAGTTTGAACAGTAAATCATTTGTAAAGACAATGGGGCGAATCGTAATATCAATGTCGTCTTCTTGCAGATGGCAAGGATCGTCATCAACAGGTGCAACTCGGATATTTGCTAGAGGAATACAGGGATCTTTAGGTAACTGACGGCAACCATGAGTCGTCACATATTTGGCGAGTTGGGGATAGTCAATATGTCCTCCTGAAATAAAATCGGGGATACAGACATCTTTCAGAGGAGGCGGTACTGCACCCGCTTTGAACTCTAACTTGTATCTTTCTCGAATCGTGCCAGGTTCACAGGCAGGCACGCCGCAATTGTCACCTGTCAAAATCGGGGCGGGATCGCTTTCGCATTCGTGATAGCAAAGTAACAGATGAACGAACTTCTCCTCTGGAGGTTTTTCCTGACTAGCTTGGGTAATGTCGGTTTGGGGTTTAGGAATCAGTTGCGAAGGAATTGGAATGGGTTCTGCTTCCCTCGATATGATGATTTCTCGTCCCCACTTATCGATCGCCAAACCAGGTGTTACTATAATTCCTTTATTATCGGGTGCTGCTTTGACATCTAAGCCACAAACTACGCCGTAGCCAGAAATCAAACGGTTTAAGAGCCAGCGTTTTGCATTGAGATAGCTGGTTTCTAATTGGAAATGGTAAACATCGAGCAGTTTGCCGTAGAAATAGCGATTGCGAATTGGGGTTTTTAAGTCGGTTGAGTGCATAGTTTTTCCTCGAAGTGCGAATGAAGATTACTGACCATCGCCCAGACGGGTTGTTTGTCCGATGCGACTGCGATCGCCAATTTGCCCAGCCGGATCTCCTGCTAAAATCATCTCCCCTGTAGATTCGCCCATCCGAGTTGGTGGAGGCGAGCCAGCAACGATCGCGTCAATCCCTACCCTTGCTTGCCAACCGACTCTCATCTGGGGTTCGATAAGACAAA
>CAYTUO010000485.1:0-3189 GCA_964441015.1 uncultured Pleurocapsa sp. | reverse complement strand
ATGGGAAGCTTTACTGCCACAACAGCGCAAGAAGTTTTTGCCCCTTTGTCCCGATTTTGCGGTGGAATTGGTCTCAGAAACGGATGACTTAGCAGATACACGAGAAAAAATGCAGGAATATCTCGATAATGGTTTGCGATTGGGTTGGTTAATTGTGCCGAATACTCAGGCTGTAGAAATTTATCGCCCTGCTCGCGAAGTTGAATATTTGCAGTCTCCAAATATCTTATCTGGGGAAGATGTATTGCCTGGTTTAGTTGTCAATTTACAGCTAATTTGGGAAACATAAATCATAGCAATTCTCGCAACTCATATTGATCTTGAGGAGGTCTTTACTAGCTATTTTCTAGACAATCTTAGACAAACATTACATAGATTTAACGATCGCCCCACTATTTAGCGATCGCTTGACTCGATAATTTCCTTTGTCGAGCGAGATTTGCAACATTTATATTTGGTTACATCAGATTATCAAATGGCGCGATCGCTACTTTGGATGACTACTAGGCGTACAGGAGCTAGCTTAAACCGCCGTCTCAGCAATAATAAAGTTTAAATTATTCCTTGACTACGCATTAACTCTATTTCTTGTTGAAGACCTACTTCGAGAGGTCGAGGGGAAAAGTCTAAATCTTTTTGAGCAGCATCATGAGAATAAGCTTTATCTTCTTGCAGTCGTAGAATTTGTTCTCTGCGAACGGGAGAATTTTCTCCCAAAATCCCTTCTAATATTGTCGCTAACCAGATACCCAAATTCAAAGGAAAAGAAATCTTGCGAACGGGTTTACCAATTAATTTTTCTACTAACTGTAAGAGTTCGTAGAAAGTGACAATAGTACCGCCAGAAATATCGTATGCTCCTTGAAGATGAGGGCGATTCCAAATCGATAATAATGCTTGTGCGATGTCATCAGCATGGATAGGTTGCAGAAGGTTATTACCAGAACCAAAAACGGGAAAAAATCCGTAACGGTGACAAAATTTAATTAACTTATGTAGGTTTTTATCTTCACACGAACCGTAAATCATGGTAGGTCGCAGCAAGCAGTAAGAACCAGGATATTGAGCTAGATATCTTTCTGCCTCTTGGTAACCTGCTGAGTATTGATTGTATTTTGAGTAAACGCCTGTTGTCCCAATGATAATTAGACGGGGAGTTTGTTTAGCTTTTTTGAGACTGTCAAGGATAGTTGGAATTTGACGAAGCTGAACTAGGTGAATAATTGCTTCAAAAGTTTCTTGAGTGAGGATTTTATCCCAAGTTTCGACAGTCGAGCTATCCCCCGTATAGTAAGTCAGTTTTAAATCGAGGTGGTCTATAGCACTGCGATCGCTAGTTGGTCTTACCAAGCAACAAATCTCGGCACCAGGGTTTAAATTAACAAATCTTTTGAGAAAAAGCTTACCAGTTAATCCGGTAGCTCCAGTAAGTAGGGTTTTCATCTCTATTTAGTCTTCTGTTTCAAGACCTCTTCATATACTGTGAAAGTTTTCTCAAACATATGCTTGAAAGTAAACTCAGACTCATATCTCTCGCGTCCTTTGCGTCCCATTTTCTCACGCAGTTCGCCATCATTCACTAGCTTCAAGAGTCGTTGCCGCAGGAGATCGATATCGCCGCGTGGCACGCAATAACCAGTGACACCATCAATTATCGCTTCAGTTACGCCGCCAACATTGGAAGCAACTACTGGTAGTCCAGCCCTCAATGCCTCTACAACTGTATAGGGAAACCCTTCCCAATTAGAAATTAGAGCAAAAATATGAGATTGTGCTAAAATTTCGCTAATATTATCGCGATATCCCAAAAAATTAACTTTCTCTGCAATTCCTATTTGGCTGACATAGGTTTTAATCTCTTCTAATCTCGGGCCATCTCCTATCAAAACGAGTTCGGCTCCTTGAATATTTTTAAAAGCCTCAATCAAAGTTAGGTGGTCTTTTTGGCGATCAAAGCGAGCTACCATTGTGATGCGTATAGGGGAGGTCGTATCTGGCTTTGTTCTCAATGGCTCTGGGATGTCTTCTATTCCATTATGAATGGTCACAAGTCTACTGGGATTCATCCCTGTCTGGATACCAAGAGAGCGATCGCACTCAGAAACACAAATTATTTTATCTGCTAAAGGTTCCCCTAATCGTTCTAGCAATTGATAAATAGCGCGACTTGGTTGGGGCACTCCCTCGGTAAACGCCCAACCATGAGCCGTAAAAATACAGGGAGTTTTTGTCATCTTACAAGCGATTCGACCCAATAAACCAGCTTTACTAGAGTGCGTCGTCACAATATCTGGTTGGAAATCGCGGATCGTTTTCTTCAAAAAAGAAAGCGTTTGCCAGTCTTGAAGAATGTTTATTTGTTGCTGGAAAGTATTACAGATTATAGATTGAATTCCCAAGCTTTCCAAAACATCATTGTAGGGCCCTCTTACTCCCGTTACTACTAAAACTTTATGTCTATCTTTAATTAAAGAATTTGCTAAATCTCTTACATGAACTTGAGCGCCACCAACCGTATCGGCTCTAGTAATAATCAATATAATTTTCATTTATTTAATCAAATAAAAAATCTGTTTTATTAATAATTATTTGTTTTCACCTTTTTCAAGGCATCGATATAAGGTTGTGGCACCTTGCCATTCCACCAGTTTGCTTTTTGAGAATAGATCCAAACATAGCGATCACTATATCTAAGCGCATAACGTAAAGATGATTCAAATTCCCTTGGATTGAAGTAATTTTTTTTCACATCTTGTTGATTCCATTCATGTCCGCGCATATTATAGTCTAACCATAAACCAAAGCTAACACGATAATAACGATCAAAATCTTCCTTAAGGTCAGTAACTTCTCGCTTTAGTTCGTAAATATCTTCATAAGATTGCTGAAAAGCTTTTTCACTTTTATAACCATAGGAAAATTCATATCCATCATAAATTACCGCTTCAGGATTAATACTCTCCAACATTCCATCTAAAAAAGATGGCAGAAGACCGTAAATTTGTTCATTTAAAGGGAGTTTATTCCATTTTTTATCCCAGACAACTTTAGAATAACCAAAGGTTAATAATATTTTAATATTAGGGTAATTTTGATTAATAGCTTTCATGAATTCTCGTCCACGCTGTCTAACTTGTCGTTGATATTCAGTAAAGCTTTTGTTTTGATAATATTTCTGAGAAGGATAGT
>CAYTUO010000484.1:0-3196 GCA_964441015.1 uncultured Pleurocapsa sp. | reverse complement strand
TTAAAAGCTGTGGAGCTTGTGGAGCATAGCTTATAGCTTTTCTTAGTGCCATTCGATTATCGAGTATTGCGATCACATTAGCGGTTATCAACTAATTATCAAAACTCCCCCTAAAGCCTCAAAACTAGGTTCTAATTTAATTGCCTATCACGTAGAGGGAACAATTGCCAACCATACCAACCTAGAAGAAGTCGAAGCGGTAGAACGTATAATCGAGCATCTCCTCGACAGGGGTTACTCACTCGATGAGATTGGCATTATTTCTCCCTATCGCGCTCAGGCTGATGCCTTATTTTCTCATCTTCTAGATCGTTATCCCGATTTCAATCGTGACAGAATTGGGACGGTTCATACTTTCCAAGGCGGGGAGAAATCTGCAATCATCTTATCTACTCGGCAGTGTCGGGACGCTGATAGCTTGCAGTTTATTAACCGCCGCCCTAACTTACTCAATACGGCGGTCAGTCGTGCTAGGGAGTTGTTGCTCCTGGTGGGAAATTTAGAGCGACTCAGGAACGAAAGGAGTTATATGGGGAAGTTGGTCGAGCATATTCAGCAAAAAGGCGAAATCCGTGAATTACCATGAACTCATTAAGCTCAGTTACAGCCAACAATGTCTATTGATAAAAAAGAATTGGTTCGTCGTGTCTCTAACCGAGTGGGCAAGGCTACTGGCACAGTAGAAGAGATCGTCGATGCCACATTTAATGAAATTAGAGAGTCTCTCAAACAGGGAGAGAGTGTCAGCCTACGCGATTTCGGGACGTTTTACGTGCGAGTCGAGAGAGAAAGCTGGGTGTTCAAATTCAATCCCTCCCAACGCTTGCGAAAGTTGTTTGGCTGGTCATCGACATATAAAGGAGAGATCTAGTCAGATTTGTCTAGAAAAATTTTCGGATTTGACATCTAGAGACAAAATTTAGATAGACTGAAAGTAACTTGACATTTCTTACATCTCGCGAACAATGCCAGCTATTACTGAAGCCGTAGAATCTTTAGAAACCTTACTTCATGACTTGCAGCCCGATGAAGTAGAGCTTGTAGCCAGTACCCTCAAACGGCTCCAAAAGGGCGTAGCTCCCTCGCCAGAAGATGCTCTCATCGAATCTTTAGCAGGTCGCAATTATAGCAGAGAAGAAAAAATCCAGCTAGAGTTAGAATCGCTGTTTCGTTACTTCGAGCGGCGCAGACAATTACTAGAAGGAGCCTTAACTGCTGCTCAAGTCGCTAAGTTACTGGGAACATCTCGGCAAACCCCTCACGACCGGATGAAGAGTCAGACCTTGTTAGGAGTACTCGATAGGGGAGCTTATCGCTTTCCTGCCATTCAGTTCGACCCAGAAGCCCCCGATGGAGTTATCGACGGGTTGCCAGAAGTGTTGAAAGTGCTAGAAGTTTCTGACTTTGCCAAATTAAGCTGGCTGATGCGTCCCAACCCCTTTCTCGACGGTCTAACTCCGGTACAAGCTCTCAAAAAGGGACTCAAAGAGAGGGTAATTGCGGAAGCACGCGGAGTGGGAATTAGATAGATGGTACTTCTTGACCCGCCGCCGCCTAAGTTTCCTCCATCTCCCTCCTTTCAAATTTTAGATACTGGCAGTCAGATTGTTCGGATCTTCAATCCCAACAAGTATCAAACTCAAGCCTTAACTTTCCGCTTTTACGGCCCAATTCATCGCTTTGACCATCACAGAGGAGAGAGGAGTCAAATTGACCCCGAACGAGGCATTTATTATGCAGCTTTGACCTTATCTGGGTGTCTGGTTGAATATTTTGGAGACACGGGCGTTATCGAGATTGCTGACGAGCAAGTTGCCCAAGTTAATGTTACTCGTCCTTTAACGCTTTTAGATTTGCGCGGAGAGGGGGCGATGAAAGCGGGTTCGGTGGCGGCGCTAGCTAAAACCGCAGATAGAGCGTTGAGTCAGCAGTGGTCGCGTTATTTCTATGAAACTCAAGAGATTTACTCCTTAATTGACGGGCTAATTTATTTTAATGCCCACAATGATGAAGAAGCGATCGCGCTTTACGAACGCGCTCATGATGGTTTAACTTGTCTTGAAACACAAGTAGTCAGACTCTCCCATCCCAATTTACGTCCGGCGATTCAAGCGACAGCATTAGCTAATAATTTGATTTTTAAGCCTTAAAGAAAAAAACCGGAAGTAGCGCATCTTCATCAAAAAACTCCGAGAAACCCCATCCGATAACGTTGTAGAGTGGGGTTCTTGAATCAAGCTAAATATAGTAACTAAAATAATCAAGAGTGGATAGCATCAGGTAAGTTAACAGAAGAGCTTAAAGAAAAAGGAAAGTTGTTTCTCTTCATCCAAATTTTTCATTGATCTGCCTATGAAAGTTTTGCACGGCACTTGGATTCCCAAAGCCAACAACGAGTTTATCCAAACCGGAGCCTTTTATCTCTGGGTGGAAACCGATTCACCTCAAAAAAAGCGAAAAACTCAGTCAGATAACCGTCATCCCAGACAACTACCTAAAGATGAATTGTCTGCTTTCCTTGCCAATGAGTTAGGCATTGGGACATCAAAATATGGTTCTATTAACCAGAACATTGCCACCCAATACTTTATCCTACCCAGTACCGACACGCAGCCCTTACCCTCGCTAGAATTAAGCCGCTACCTCGAAGAAGAACCACCAGAAGCAACGAAATGGCAAGCTTGGGCAATTGACTGCTATCAACTTACGCCAGTTATCAAACTCCTCAACGACCTTCATTTCCTGTGTCTCTATAACGCCTCAGAAATTCAATTTGGAGTCGATTTACTCTTCTGGTATCACTACACCCAATCCTTCAAGCAAGTCATCCTTAAAGACCAATATATCCCTGCCCTAAAATATCGGGAATTATCGACGAAAAAAGGTAAAAGTCAAAAAACAAGCCAATCTTTTGAAATCTATACCGCCTGGGAAATTATCTCAGAACAGTATGAGTCGAAGATCGAACAATAACAGCAATGAGTAAACCAGTTGCGAATATCTTGTTGAGTGACGCTCAACATAGCATCGAAAATCCCCTCTATTAAATCTTTATAAGTTCTTGCTTTAAGTTTTCTCAAGATAGCTTTAACTTTTGACTCCTAATTTTCAATGGGGGAAAATTCAGGAGAATAGGGAGATAAATAAATCAGTTTAGCCCCCGCTTGTTCAATAGCTTCTTTGACCATTTCTCCAA
>CAYTUO010000483.1:0-3216 GCA_964441015.1 uncultured Pleurocapsa sp. | reverse complement strand
TGATAACTGATAACTGATAACTGATAACTGATAACTGATAACTGATAACTGATGAAGCGCTGGGAATTCCTCATACAAAAAGAAGGCGATCGCGCTTGGCTTTCCCTCAAAGAGCCAACCCTGGAACTAGAAGAAGGCAAATATCGAATCGTCGCTCACTCAAACTGTGCCAATCGTGATCTTGAAATTCGGGTTACGCATCAGAAAGGGGAAAATAGTCAATCTCTGCGACATTCCCAAAAGTATTACCGTCAGACTAACTCAGAAGGGTTAGTTATGATTCTTCCCTTTACAGAACTCAAATCGGGTTTTTGGGAGTTTCGTTGCTGCGGTGATATTATGTCCGAGTTACTCGATGAATTCTGGCAGGAGAGCGTACAACTGAAAGTGGTTTCTAAATTAAGAAAAAGTGGCTGGGAAGCTGAATTTCTTCCTTACCCCCCTACTCAATCCCCTTCTACTCCGTGCCCCAATCCTCAAGCAGAGCATTACTTAGCTCAATTAGAACAATTATTGCGGCAAGAGATCGAGCCAATGTTACGAGAAAGCGATCCTTGTTTCCAGGAAATCCCTACAAAACTTGAGACAGATAAGTTTCAGTCCCTTAGCTTTGCCAAAATTGCTGCTCAAAAATTGAAAATTCTCCTCGATCGAGAGACTTTTGTGCGAGGAAAAGAGACAGCGATCGCAATTTCTGGACGAATCGAGACTCTCAACCCCAATCCGTCGGAGAATTTAGAGTTAGTTATTCTAGGTAAGCTGCTTTACGAAATCCGCAACCCACAAACAGGAGACGTTTGTATTACCCTCGTACAATCTTTAAACGAAACAACCTTGCCTTATGCTTTTTGCCATGATTTAGAGATTCCTAGAGAATGGGAAGTCCCTCTGTTGATGGGAGCGGTGATTTTAGAAACTGCTGCTGGATTAACGGTCATTCGTCAACCGTTTATCATTACTGCTGATATTAATCAAGCTTCAGAAGAGGTTTCAGAAGAAGTCAACCGTCTCACTAGATGCGTGATCGCGCTTCCTGATTTTGAAGATGAACTATCGCGCACCATTGATAAACTGCTCGCCGAAGAAGCAAAAACCCCTCCTCTCAATCTAGATTTGCCCGATCCGAGCAAAATGACTAAGAAACTTCAACACTCACAGTCTGTTTCCGAGGAAATTTTACCACCAAAACTTGTTTCCTCTGTTGCAACACAAGCTATTCAACTCCCTCATCTCCCCTCACTTCCTAAGTCTCAACCAAGCTACTCAAAAGAGAAAATCGACAATCCTCTTGTTGAATCGAGCAAACCCGACTTAGAGGCAAGGAAATCTATACAAGAGACAGAAGAGTTAGCAACAGCTAGTCAACAAAATTCTCCGGTAGAAGATGCTTTTCAAGCATTACAGTTAAAAGAACGTTTTCTCCTGCGCCTAAATTCTCTAGCAGAGCAAAAAGAAAAAACAAGGGAATTGGTGACTGGTGACTAGTGACTGGTGATTAGGAGTGTAGGGAGCAGTTATCAGTGTCAGAAGTTCAGGAGTTCAGGAGTTCAGGAGTAAATATTCTCCATTCTCCCTTGTCCCCCTTGTCTCCCCACACTTCCCACACTCCCAATCACCAATCACTAGTCACTATTTCCCTGCCTTAATACATTTTTCCACTAAGGCGCTGACCTCGTAAACATCCTTCCAGCCCAGGATTTCTGTGACTTTTTTCTCTAGATTTTTATAAGTTTTAAAAAACTCAGCAATTTCGTCTAAACGATGTTGAGCAACGTCTTTAAGGGATTTTACCGCGCTGTAACGGGGGTCTTTGTCGGGAACGCAGAGAATTTTTTCATCGCGATCGCCGCCATCGATCATTTCTAGCATTCCAATGGGACGAGCAGCAATAACGCAGCCTGGAAATGTCGGTTGATCCATCAATACCATACCATCGAGAGGATCGCCGTCGTCAGCGAGGGTATTGGGCACGAAACCATAGTCGTAGGGATATTGAACCGACGAATAGAGAACGCGATCGAGGGCAAAAGCGTTCATATCTTTATCAAACTCGTATTTATTCTTACTGCCTGCTGGAATTTCAATTAAAACATTAATTAAACCAGGCTTAGGTTGAGCAGGAATGCGCGATAGATCCACGAAGTCTCTCCGAAAATCGATAACAAATTCACAATAGTATTGCTGAGTCTATGAGAACGAATCTCAAGACTCAGGTTCATTAAATCATATTTCGAGACCTGTCATGAATTTTTGAGAAGCTAATAACTGACGCTAGCTATTAATTTCTAATCGTGTTTGGCTCCGATAGGGAATAACGCGGTTGTGGTAATGTCTCAATTGTGTTTTGTGTGGAGTAGTAGGCTATTACCAATATAGGCAAGGTTAAGGTCAATAGAGCGATTGTCGTTCCCATAATACTTGCCCACCTATAACTAGGAGGTTCGGAAGTATTCCCTGACGGGTTACTTTGTTCCATAGAGATGATTTTGTACTCTGAACTCGATAAGTTTTTAGTCAAGAAAGGCTGTAATTTTAACCTTCCTATTTAAATTGTACCCATTTCTTCAGATGTGCCACCATAAATTCGGTCTTGCGGTAGAGAAAAATACGGCATGGGATTTGTTTTTTGAGGACAAAAAAACCGCCATTGATGTGTAGGCGGTTAAAATATGCAATCGGAGGGTGATATTGCTTTATATCTTTCTCCTTTAGATTACGATGAAATGCTGAGGTTTTTATGTAGCAAATTTAACCAAATTTCTGAACAACTTTGCTTATTTGCTGGCATATGCGCCGAACGGCTCTTTGATAAATCGAATATACAAATGTTTAAAAGTAGAACGGAGAACTCTGGGCAAACCGAAATCGATTGGCATAAGGGCTTCTGGTAACTTCCAATCGCTGACTTGTAACTGAGAGGGATGTTCGAGGGGAAACTCAAATGTATTGAGATCAGAACACAATCCCAGGCGAGTTTGAGCAGCAACAGTAGGAATGATCGCCGGATCGACTCCCAGAATCTCTACGAAGGCGCGATCGAGGGCAAAAACATCGGCAGATGCCCCTAAAATTCCTAGATGACGAGGTTCGCCGCCACTAGGGCCATTGCCTTCATGTCCGATGATTCCGTCCACAATAGTTAGATCGGGATTAATTGCCCGTGCGGTTTGTACTAGCATTTCCCCGAAGCGATCGGCATCTTTCCCCGCTTCCATA
>CAYTUO010000482.1:0-3217 GCA_964441015.1 uncultured Pleurocapsa sp. | reverse complement strand
ATTCCCGATTTTTCTCCAGCCCCTGGATGAATCTTAAAAACATACCCTTGAAAGCTTGTAGATCCCCCCTCTGCCCCCCTTAAAAAGGGGGGAACCAGTGGAAGCTTCGCTGTTTGTTCGTCGGGGGGTAAGGGGGATCGCCTTCCGCATAGCTGCCTTCTCACCAATTACCAATCACCAATCACTAATGACTTAAAAATGAGTCGATTGCTGAGACAGAGAAGCCTGTTGCTGTCGCCAATCTTCGCCTAACTGAATGGTAATATCGGAAGCTAAAGCCCCCGTACTTTCCACTAATACCTCGCCAAATCCCAACGTAGCGCGAAGCGCAGCAGCACCGCCATCATCTCCGGTTTGGGCAACAATGCGACTAACTTTGAGGGGTTCTCGCCAGCGATTGCTGACATAAACTCTGCGGTAACCTACTTCTCGCAAATAACTAACCATTGCTTGTACTGCTTCTGGATCGTCGGTACTGTCTTGAATTGCAACTCTCAGTCTACTAGGATCGACCATTTCTGACTCTGTTTCAGTCGCGCTATAGTCTTCAGGGGTATGGTCGAAATATTGCGCTACCATAGTCTCAATCCGACTGCGAGTGGGTAGCCAGTAGCTTACTTCGTGCCTGCCATCACCGCTAAACATACCAGGTAGTAGGAGCAATTGAACGTTCGATCGCTTCGTCTGAGCAGCAAAACCAGAAAGAGCCACTAACTCTTCTACCGCAAAGTTCGTATCGATATAAGATTGAACGACCGAAAGAATGTCGGGGATTTTTAGTAATGTTTGAGGTTTGAGCGCCTGTTCGATCAGTGCCCGCATAAACGTTTGCTGGCGCTGCACCCGCGAAATATCGCCAAATTCATCGTAGCGAAAGCGCAAAAACTGAACGGCTTGAGCACCGTCAAGGTGCTGCTCTCCTTCCTTTAAATTGATATAGAGGTGTTGGCTGTCGTCTTGATACTTCATATCTTTGGGGACATAAACCGTGACTCCCCCTAAAGCATCGATGAGTTTTTCTACGCCTTGTATGTTGACTCTGACGTAACGGTCGATCGTTATCCCGCCTAAAAGTTCGCTAACTGTCTCTGCTGCTAAAGCCGGGCCGCCATAATAGTTAGCCTCATTAATTTTTTTCAGACCGTGTTCTTCTATATAGGCTTGAGTATCGCGAGGAATCGAGAGAACGGTTAATTTCTCATTTGCCGGGTCAAACCGCAGCAAGAGCATGGTATCGGAAAGCCCTTGAAATGAGTTGACTAAAGCGTGATATCCTAACTCTTCTTGTGGCGGTTCTTCTAGATCGGAGGTAAGAACTTTAACTCCTAGCACTAAAATATTGACGGGGCGACTCAGTTCTGGAAGGCGTAGGTTTTTATAGGAGATAGTTTCCTCTTGACTGAAAACGGCTGCTTCTTCGGGTGATAGTTTGCTTTGTTTTAGAGGGGTTGAGGATAAAGATACTGCTAAGATGGCTCCGGCTGTGGCTGAAAGCAAGGCGACTCCAGTTAATCCTAAGCCAGCCAATAGCCAACTGGCTCGAAATTTTTTGCCATTTGTATTTTTAGTTTTAGGGTTAGGTTGATAAGTTTTTTTAGCTGACACTGGCTCCCTCACACCTCAAAAAATAATCGTTCTTTTTAATATGGAGTTAAAACCTAACTTGACGGCTATCAGCTAGGGCAATTCGGCATATTTACTCATTTATATCTTAAATCGTTCCCAAGTTGGTTTTCCGATAGCTGGCATTCGATTGTTGACTACTTCTCTTTAGACTACAGTTGAGCAGTCCTCTGTTCCTAAAAACCTGAGTGTTGCGATCGCCTTGCCAACTTTATCCAAAGCTCATTTGCTCCCGCTCGTCTAACTCAGTCTATCTGATTCTCCTAGATTGGCGATCGCGATCCCCAGTTACTTAGAGCAAAATTGAGACGGTTAGCCAAGACTGTCAGCCGGTCATGAAAGTACTACAATAATTTTTTAGTTTACGATCTGATTTAGCTAATTTAATGCCTAAAGTTAGTGTCTGTATTCCTACTTACAATCGCGCCAACTTTCTGACTTATTCTGTTAATAGCGTTCTCCAACAAACCTATCGAGATTTTGAATTAATTATTTGCGATGATGGCTCTCGCGATCGTACATCTGAGGTAGTGAATCAGTGGCACGATTCCAGAATTCGCTACATCAGACACCCTCAAAATATTGGTCGAAGCAGAAATATGCGCTCTGGTTTTGAGGCAGCGACGGGAGATTATTTTCTTAAATTTGACGATGATGATGCAATTAACCCTGAGTTTTTAGAGAAAACTGTTGCTATTTTAGAGGCAGAGTCTTCAGTCGATTTTGTTTGTACTAATCACTGGATTATCGATCGCAATGGCCAAAGAATTGAATCGGCTACCCAGGAAAATTCTACTAAGTGGGGAAAAGACAAACTCAAACAGGGATTGATTCCCGACCTGATGCGGCAAACTTTTCAATATCAAAGTTTACAAGTTGGCTCGACTCTTTTTCGCCATGCTTGTTTAGAAGAAGTTAACTATATGCGCCCCGAAGCCGATGGCTGTGAAGATTTCGATCTATTAGTGCGATTGGCACTAGCTGGCAAGCAGGGATATTTTTTACCAGAATTGTTAATGGAATATCGCTTTCATGGCGGACAAACAAGCTTAAAACAAAATATTCATTTTTTAAAAGCAAAAGTTTTTTGTATTGCTAGTTATCGCTTTCCTGACGAAAAATTAGAGCAGCAACGTCTCATTAAATTAGCCCAGACAAAACAAGATCTAGGCTTAAGATTGATTGAGAAAGGCGATACGGTAGAAGGACGCAAGTTATTAGAAGAATCAACTCAAAGTTTGGGAAACTCTCGCCGCACTAAATTAGGATTAGTTCTATCCTATTTACCAGCTAGTTTGCGACAATTGGCTTTCCAAAGTTTTCGTCAAGCACGTCCCAAAGACTATACCGAACAAGTGAGACAGAAAAATTAGTGTAAGAAGGCAGAGGTATAATGTTTTGATTGTTGAACACAAAGATCGTTTAGCCAGATTTGGCACTAATTATCTAGAAATCTTGTTAAAAGAACTAGACAAAAAGGTGGAGATTGTCAACCAAAGTGAGGACAAACAAGATGAATTGATGGAAGACTTAATTGCCGTAGATGATTATCTTCACAAGGCTAGTCGTTATTTAGTTAATCTCTTAGTTGAAC
>CAYTUO010000481.1:0-3218 GCA_964441015.1 uncultured Pleurocapsa sp. | reverse complement strand
TTTAAAAGTGTAGGACTAGATTTTAGCACCTTTCTCGATGACCGCAACCGCCAACTCCAGATTGCTGACCCCACCAACACGGCTAAAGCAATACTGGTGAGGGCACAAGACGTTCCCGTTTATGTAGAATACGGTCAGGCACAGTTGGGAATTGTTGGCTATGATGTTTTGTTAGAAAAGAGTGCCTCAGTTGCCAATTTAGCCGATTTAAAATTTGGTTATTGTCGAATGTCAGTGGCAGTACCGCAAGCAAGTTCCTACAGGCGATCGCTCGAAATTCCTCCTCATGGTAAAGTAGCCTCAAAATTCGTTCACTGTGCCCAGGAATATTTTCGGAAACTGGATTTACCTGTGGAAATTATTCCCCTCTATGGTTCAGTCGAATTAGGCCCGATTACGGGAATGTCAGAGGCAATTGTTGATTTAGTTTCTACGGGTCGCACCTTACGAGAAAATGGACTGATTGAAATTGATGTTCTCTTTGAAAGTACTGCGCGATTGATTGCTCATCCGTTAAGCTATCGCCTCGATTTGCAGAATTTGCACGATTGGGTAGAAAAGTTAGGCAAGGAAGCTTTAGAGAATCCCCAATAAATAACTTTTTTGAACGCGATCGCACCCATCTCACTACATAGATCTGCATGACTACCTCCTACTTAAGGAATTGAATGATTTATCTCCCCGTATCCCTATTCCTCTTTTTGTTATTTCTGCTCCTATTTCCCTTTATCTGGATAGCAGTAGCTCTAGATGTAGTAGAAGTAGCGGTCGCCAAGCTTGGTTTTTCTCCTAGTGTAGCGTTTCTCCTCTTTGCCGCCGTCCTAGTGGGCAGCACGATTAATATTCCTCTCTACAAAGTCGAATCTAGCGTGGCAATTGTCCCTGATTTTATGGATCTGTGGTTGCAGCAATTTTGGGGCATTCCCTTGCACAAAGTTCGACAGCAAACCATTGTCGCTCTTAATGTCGGTGGCGGTTTCATTCCTGTAATCCTCGCTATTTACGAACTCACTCGCTCCGATCCCGTTGCCATTTTGGGGGTTAGCGCGATCGTTACGGTTGTTAGTTACTTTTCTGCCCAAATAGTCCCAGGAATTGGGATCCAGATGAATGCCCTAATCCCCCCCTTAACGGCGGCTATTAGTGCCGTTCTGATTGCCGAACCATTAGCGCCTTCTGTAGCTTTTGCTGGTGGGATTTTAGGAACATTGATTGGTGCCGACCTGCTGCACCTAAAAGAAATCGAGCGCATGAGTTCTGGAGTTCTCAGTATTGGGGGTGCAGGGGTGTTTGATGGGATTGCCATGTGTGGTTTGTTGGCTTTGCTTCTTACTTAAATTCATAACTTATTGCTGACATCTCTTGGCTTCGAGGTTCAACTCAGTTGTCTCCCATCATGAGTTCAAATGTATTGGTGCAAGATGTGAGATAACCAATTTTTTCGCGTTGCACCCTTCAAGAATGAGTTTGAATCCAGCGTATCGCTTGCAGCCAAATATGCAGATGAGCCTGCCGTCCGACTAGCATCCCGACGTGTTGCAGAGCTACTCCCGTGTCTCCTTCATACCACAGCAGTTGGGAATCGGGATGGCGAATGGCTTGATGAAACGGCACGACGGACTGAGGCGGAACGAGTTGGCATCGTGCATCCACCACGCTCAGCACCGGAGCCGTCACCTGCTCTGGCAGGGCCAGCTTTCCCCCAACCCTTAAGGTTCCGCTCACAAAGCGATCTTCGCGATACAATTCCTCAACAACTTCTTCAAAAAGGTGCTGTGCCATCGGCATCTCTTCGAGCGTCCAGTGGACGACCCGCAGGTGAGTTGATCGGGCATGCCTATCTGGAAGGCTTTTGAGCCAATCCAGCCATCGGTCAAATCTAAGGGGGACTGGAGCGATCATCCCGGACACGATAGAGAGAAATGAGCCGGGGATATTTCCTAAAGTCGCCGTTAAAAAAGAAGTTCTCGGAGAAGCCGCCACAAAAGAAGCCAGAATTCCCGACGACGAACCAAAACCAAGGGGAGATCCCAGGAGAATCAGCCCCTTGACTCGTTCGGGGTGGAGGGCACCAAAGATGGCAGCGAGAGTTCCTCCCAAAGAATGTCCGGCTAGGAAAGCTTGTGACTGTCCGGTCTCCAATGAGATCTGTTCCAAGCAGTCTAGAATCAGGCGGTCAGCATATTCCGACAGACCAAAATCTCGTTGAGATTCTCCTGGCTGCTCCCACTCGATGAGGTAGACTCGCAATCCTGCCTGAAGGCAATGCCGCACGACGCTGACGGAGGGACTCAAATCCCAAATCGATGCACTTTTAATCGGAGCCGGAACGATTAGCAGTACTGGTCCGCTTTCGGACTCGGTTCCGTAGGAACGAAGCCTGACACCAGACTCGGAAAAAATAATCTGAAACGGAGTTTCTACCACTCCTAGCCCGAATTCAGCGAGTTGGTGGGCTAGCCATCGGCGAGAGCGATCTAGTTGGGACAAATAGAGGAAAGCTCCCCCGCTCGACCAGGTTAAATAGCTCATGTTACTGTCAAACTCGATAAGAGGTTCAGGATTTAGATGCGTTTGCCCTGGATTTTAGCATCCTCTAATTTTGAAACGTTCAATCGAGCCTCATCCAGGGATAGCGTTCTAAATCTTCTCGCTTCCAGCAAGCTAAACCTGCCCATTGACCTAACGTTTCTACGATCGCGATCGCCTCGGGATTTTCAAAGGTAATGCGTCCGGGCGTTCCCGCTTTCTCCAGGGCTTCTAGCAAAATTAGATCTAGAAAATGCTCCTCATCCAAACTGGAGAGGCGACCCTTAAAACCGCGACGGTGTATGCGCACGTGAAACCCTTTACCTGCCAGTTGGGGCACCCACTGCAAAACAATCTCTTTCGCCTTCGCTTCAAACTCCTCTGGCGACTGAAAGATAAAAGTATGGGTAACGGGAACAATTCGGGCAATACGAGTCAAAAAATCGGGATGGTTGGCTATCCAGTTCTGTAGGGTTTCTAGAAAGCGGTTAATGTCGCTAACCTTCATCGCTAGAACGTTGAAAAAGTCCGTCTTGCTGACGCAGCCAAATCCTTGCAGTTCTTTAAAGGCTTTCTGAAAACTATGCTCGTGAAGGTTGACTACGACATTCCAGTCATACATTGCTATTCCCCCTTTCACCATGACAGTACGGGAGTGCGGAAGCCCTGTGTCTTTAGACCAGGGAGGA
>CAYTUO010000480.1:0-3234 GCA_964441015.1 uncultured Pleurocapsa sp. | reverse complement strand
CCGCGCCACGTCCGCCTACGAAAAAGCCATCGATCTCAGACCACAGGACGCTCAAGCTTGGAAAGAACGAGGCGACGTTCTCTACCGATTGGAACGGTACGCAGCAGCTTTGACAGCCTATGAGAAAGCACTATCTCTCAAATCCCGCGATCCCGAAACCTTAAATCGCAAAGGCAGAACCTTATATAATCTCGAACGCCCTCAAGAAGCGTTGGCAATGCAAGAAGAGGCGCTTAACCTCAAACCGAATTATGCTGAAGCGCTGAGCGATCGCGGCATTGCTCTGATCGGTTTGCGTCGATATGAGGAAGCTTTAGAGTCTTTTAATCAAGCGCAGAGAATTATGCCACTCGATCCCAGGTTTTGGCAGAACAAAGCGCTAGCCTTACAGTATCTAGGTCGGAGCAAGGAAGCCCTCGATGTCTATTATGAAGCCCTAGCTGCCTATGACAAGGAATTGGCAGATAAACCCGATAATGAAGCCGCTTGGGTCGATCGCGGCAATGTGTTGATTAAATTGCGCCGCCCCGAAAATGCTCTCATCTCCTACGAACAAGCACTGAAAATTAAGCCAGACTCCTATCTCGCTTGGCAGAGTAAAGGCAATGCTCTTTTCCCCCTGGGGCGCTACGATGAAGCCTTAGAAGCCTTTGATAAAGCCCTGCAAATCAGACCGGATTCCTATCTCACTTGGCACAATCGCGGTTCTCTGCTCAGAGATGGCAAAAAAGACTTTGCCCAAGCGATTGAATCCTATGACAAGGCAGTGGCTATCAATCCGAACTTTTATCATGCTTGGCGCGATCGCGGACTCGCCCTATCTCAAACCAATCGTCAGAAAGAAGCGATCGCCTCTTTTGACAAAGCCTTAAAAATCGAGCCGGACGACTATCAATCTTGGATCGGTCGAGGAATTGCCCTTTCTTCCCTCAACCGACCTGCTGAAGCTTTGTCTGCTTTTAACAAAGCGGTTGAACTGCAACCTTTAGATCCTTTTGTCTGGATGAACCGAGGAATGGCTTTAGAACGATGGGGACGCTTGCCCGAAGCACGGGATTCTTATAAAAAAGCTCGCGACATCGATCCGAGATTTCAACCGGCTATCAATGCTTTAGAGCGATTGAGCAACCAGTAGCATTGGTGAGAAGGTGATTGGTGATTAGGAGCCGTAGAGACGTTGCAGTGCAACGTCTGTACAGTAAATATTCCTCCTTAAAACTGTGGAATTGAAGCAATTAATTTTTTAGTATATTCACTTTTGGGATTATTAATAATATTTTCTGCCGTATCTAATTCTTCTTTCTTGCCTTTATTCATCACCATAATGCGATCGCTCATAAATTTAACTACACTTAAATCGTGAGAAATAAAGATATAAGTTAAATTAAAATCTTTATCTTTTTGCAATTCTTTTAATAAATTCAACACTCCTGCTTGCACAGAAACATCGAGTGCCGATACAGATTCATCGCAGATAACAAACTGAGGATTGAGTGCCAATGCCCTGGCTATACAAACCCGTTGGCGCTGACCTCCAGATAATTCGTGGGGATAGCGATTAAACCAATTTGGATCTAATCCGACTCGTTCCAATAAATAGTAAACTCTCTCTTTTTTCGTGCGCTGATTGACCCCTACATTATGAATAATTAATGGTTCCATAATCGCTTTACCAATGGGAATACGAGGATTGAGAGAATTGTAGGGATTTTGAAAAACAATTTGCATTTCCCGTCGTAAAAAACGCAATTTTTTATCCCCCATTGATAAGCTAGAAATATTTTCTCCGCGAAAGTTAATTTCTCCTGTCGTTGCTGGAATTAAACGTAAAATTGTTCGAGCAAGAGTCGATTTTCCACAGCCAGATTCTCCGACTAATCCTAAAGTTTCTCCTTTTTTGACTTCAAAAGAAATATCATCAACGGCTCTAAAATAACGTTTTGTCTGACCAAACATTCCCCTAACTGAAAATTGAACAAACAAGTTTTTTATAGAAAGTAATGTTTCTTTTTTTTGTAATTCTGATAATCTTTGTCGCTCCTCTTCGGGAGAAATTATTCTCAATTTGGGAGGTTCTTTTTCTTGAAGAGAAATTACTTTGCCTGTCGGATCTTTTTCCACGCTCATAAAATCTGAAACAGTCGCTAATTTTTCGGGTTGAGACTGCAAATGAGGACGACAGGCTAAGAGTCCTTTAGTATAAGAATGTTTTGGTTCATATAAAACTTTATCTTTATCGCCTTTCTCAACAATTTTGCCTTGATACATGACAGCAACTGCATCGGCAATTTGATTAATAACTCCCAAATCGTGGGAGATAAAAATCATCGACATATCCCGATGGATCGTACATAATTCCCGCAGCAAGCGCAGAATTTCTGCTTGAACGGTTACGTCAAGTGCTGTAGTCGGTTCGTCAGCGATTAAAATGGTTGGATTGCCAGAGATGGCCATTGCGATCGTTACCCGTTGCAATTGACCGCCAGAAAGTTCGTGAGGATAGCGTTTGAGTATGCCTTCTTTTTGTTCCTTAATATAATTTTTAATTAGTTGCGTAATCGAGAGTGATCGCGCGTTTTGATGGTCTTTAATGCTTTCTAAATATCGATTTTCTAACTCTTCGTCGCTAGGGAGAAGTTTGACTTCTTGTAAGAGAGCGATCGCTTGATTTTTTGCTTCTTGAGGAGTGACATTTTGATGCAATCGAATCGATTCAATAATTTGAAATCCAATCGTATAAACGGGGTTTAGCGCACTCATCGGTTCTTGGAAAATCATCGCAATTTCCCCACCTCGATAGTTTCGCTTTTTCTCTTCGCTGATTGCCAAAAGATTAACGGGTTTTGCTTTCTGTTCTTTACTATTTTTCTTAATAGGACGAAACCAAATTTCACCCCCACTAATTTTGCCAGGATTGGGAATTAATCCCATAATTGCTAAAGAAGTGACCGATTTACCGGAACCCGACTCGCCAACAATCCCTAAAACTTGTCCCCGTTTGAGTTCAAAACTAATATCGTCAATTGCCTTTACTGAGGCGCGATCGCTTGGAAATTCCACTCGCAAGTTACGCACATCGAGAATAGTGCTGCTTGGCAGTTCGAGAATATCAACAACAGCGTCACTCATAAGCAACTCAAAATTAACTGATTGGGCGATCAATTTATAAGGTTAAATGGATTGTAACCGATTCATCGTCAAGTAACCGTATAATCAGTGTTCAGTTATCAGTTA
>CAYTUO010000479.1:0-3236 GCA_964441015.1 uncultured Pleurocapsa sp. | reverse complement strand
AGCTTGTCTTCCTGGAGTTGCCGTGTAAACTGAACGAGGGGTTTTCACCACGCGGTATTTCAGTAGTTTAGCGGGATTATCGCCCTTAAAGTGAGTGGGAAACAGTTTTTCTAATTCTGCCATTGTTGCGGCAATAATTTCTTCATCAGATTTAGCGATCCAATCTTTGGCAGGTGCTAGAACCAATTCCAGCATAGAACGGTCTGGATTAGCGTATTCTTTGCAGGTGTTGCTCATATCAGCATAGACGCTCAGCAGAGGAGAACGAGAGAAAAGTAGCTGATCGATATCGGTAAGTTTGCGATCAAACCAAAGATGAAGGTTAATGACAGGCACCCCTTCTAATCCTTCTAATTTCTTGAAGAAATCAATTTCTCGCCAGGGTTGGGGTAGGACAGTCTTCAGGGGATCGACAGACATGGCAGAGACGTAAATATCTGCCGTTAACACTTCATCGGGTGCCCCATTAAGTCCTCGCAGGAGAAATCCTTGGACGGTTCCCTCTTCATTGAGCAAAATTTCTTTTAATGCTGCGTTTAAACGAACTTCTCCGCCGCGTTCGGTAATATAGTCTACCATTGGTTGACAGAGGCGTTCTGTCGGCGAACCATCCAAAAAGGCAACCTTCGACCCATATCGTTCTCGCAGAAAACGATTGAGGGCAGTAAGTGGAACAGTTGCCGAAACCTCATCGGGGTTGATAAAAGTCAATGCTTTGGAGGCGGCAATAAAAATATCGCTATTGACCCGTTCGTCAACGCCTTGCTGTCTCAGCCATTCCAAGAGGCTGTATTTGTCCATGTTCTCGACGTATTTCTGTCCCCGAACAACGGCAGGAAGCAATCCAATGGCAAAGCGGATCTTCTGCTCCCAACTGAGCATATCATTGTTGCGGAGAATGGACGTAATGACGTTGAAAGGCGCGGGAATATCGGGAACATCGAAGCGAGAATAAGTTCCCGGTTTTTCTGGTTGATTAAAAATCAGTGTATGTTCTTTCCACTGGAGACGATCCTCAATGCCTAATTCTTTGAAGAGTTGAAGCATATTGGGATATGCCCCGAAAAAAACATGGAGTCCCGTTTCGTACCAGTCTCCATCTTCATCTTTCCAGGCGGCAACTAATCCTCCCAAAACATCCCGACGTTCGAGGACAATGGGAGTATATCCTGCATCGGCAAGATATTTGGCACAAGAAAGTCCCGCTAAACCTGCTCCGGCGATCGCAACTCGCATCTTTAAGTCTTAAATCTCTATCTATGCTTGGGTTTATTGTCTCATTCATTATACTTTGCATTTCGTTACATTTTGGGATCGAGACTGAGATTGTTAAAAAATAATAAAACTAAATTGGGTCTGAAGCCATGCAATCTCGTTATTGGGCGATCGAAGAACTACCTGGGTTGAGCCAACAGCAACAATCTCAACTCAAAGCTTGCGGGATTACTACGACAAAAAAATTACTTCAAATAGCTAGCACCTCTCAAGGCAAACAAGCGCTGGCGAATCAGTTACAATTTCACGTCCAATATGTTAACAAATGGGTGGCTCTAGCGGATTTAGCTCGCATTCCTAGCGTTGGCTGTCAGTATTGCGGACTGCTGCTACACTCTGGCATTGCTTCTGTCTCTCAACTCATTCAAACGCCCGTCCCCAGGTTGCATCAACAAATTTTACGCTTGCACGTCGCGACTATGCAGCGTCAAGATTTATGCCCTCCAGTTGAAGTGGTGCAACAATGGGTAACCGAGGCGCGATCGCTTTTATAGTGACTGGTGACTGGTGACTGGTGATTGGTGATTGGTAAGTGGATCAATCCTTTCATCCAAAATCTAAAATCCAAAATCAAAGAACTGATAACTGATAACTGAATAACTGTCCCCTGCTATAAATTGTCTATCATCTGCCAAGCCAATTTAGCCGCCCCTATTATTCCTGCTTGATTGCCTAATTCTGCGCTCAATAACTGCAAATCCAGGCGAGAAGTCGGCAAAACTCTCCGTTTTATTGCAGCTAAAGTCGTCGGGAGAAAGAATTCTGCACTAGCACTGACTCCGCCACCAAGGACTACCGCTTCCGGTGTCAGCACATAAATTAAACTCGCCAATCCAGCCCCTAATAATCTTCCATACTCTTGCCAAAACGCCAACGCTTCCTTATCTCCTTCACGGGCTAATTTTCCTAATTCGGCGGGTTCTTTGCCTGTAGTGCGGCGAATGGCTTGTACCGAGACGTATTGCTCCAAAGAGCCTTGATTTCCGCTATTGCAGGGGGGACCATCTGGATTGAGGGTTATTAATCCCAATTCTCCTGCTGCGCCTTGGTGTCCGGTAAATAACTTGCCATCCAAAATAATCGCACCGCCTACGCCCGTTCCCAAGGTTAACAGAATCAAATTCCGAAAGCGCTTTCCCGCACCTAACCAAGCTTCTCCCAATCCAGCACAATTAGCATCGTTAGCAATAATTGTCGGAAGACCCGTTTTTTTTTCCAACCAATCTGCTAGAGGAACGTTGTGCCAACCGGCGAGATTAATCGCTATTTTCGCAATCCGCCCCATAGGATCGGCAGGCCCTGGCGTACCAACCCCTAAAGCGATGCACTGTTCCTGGGCATTCAGGCGAGCGATCGCAGCTATCATAACATCTCTTACTGCTTCTGGCGTGGCAGGTTGAGGAGTGGATACAGTTAAAGATTCTAAGCAAGTTCCATCTCTGAGTATTCGTCCTAGTTTAATTGCAGTTCCGCCTAAATCGATCCCAATAACTTCTTCGCTTGTCATTCTTCTTCTAAGACTTAAGGCATTTCTCGAATTTTTTTGAGTCGTTTTAATATAGCAAGAATGCAACCATTATCTATTATTGAAGCTAGTAACATTAAATTTTCTCTTCGAGCGACTTCTAATTTCTCTGTGCTTACTATGTCTGTCACTCTTGCTCCTCTGATCGAACAGATGCAAAAACCGGATTTTTATCCCCATCCAGTTCGAGAACCGATTCAATTAAGGCAAACTCATGCTTCTTTTGTTCTCTTAACTGGAGATTATGCTTACAAACTCAAAAAATCTGTTAATTTTGGCTTTTTAGACTTCTCTACTTTAGCTAAGCGACGACATTTTTTAAACGAAGAACTGCGAATGAATCAAGCGATCACACCGGATATTTACCTAGAAGTCTTACCCATTACTCAAGCTGGAGACAAGTTTATTTTAGGCGGAACGGGAGAACCTAGAGAAT
>CAYTUO010000478.1:0-3300 GCA_964441015.1 uncultured Pleurocapsa sp. | reverse complement strand
AAAGCTGCAAAATTATTTAGATTGCCCCTGATAGCAGCTTCGCTAGATCTCCCCCAATTTGGTAGTATACTGTTTGCTATCTTTCTCAATTCAATTTTAATTGAATTATATTATAATAAATAACTTATTATTTAATTAATTTCGATTGATTCATGAACTTAAATAAAGCCTTCGACCAAACGCTCAAGGATTTTGGAATTAGTGCCAAGTGGCTATCCGAGTGTTCGGGAGTAGCCCCACAGATTATCAGTGACTTTCGACGAGGGAAGAAGGCGATTCAAACTGATAGCTTAGAGAAGCTTTTAGATGCGTTGCCAGTGGAAGTGCAGACACATTTCTTCAGTGTATTCTTGGGAGGACAGATCGCTCCAGAAAAGGTGGTAGCTTTAATGGATACTGACCAATTGAGTAGTATGCTGTTTGCCATCGCCGAATCTCTTAAGAATCGTAGGAGAAATACGGATGAAAAAAGCGATCGCCAGCTTGTAACTACTTCATAGGAGGTTCTTGATGAAATCAGTATCTGTCGAACATATTGCAATTACCCCTGGCGTATGCGGTGGGAAACCGCGTATTGCCGGACATCGGATTCGAGTTCAAGATATAGTCATTTGGCACGAGCACATGGGAATGTCTCCCGATGAAATTGTCTATCACTATCCCAGCATTACGCTGGCAGATGTATACGCGGCTTTAGCGTACTATTACGACCATTTAGAAGAAATCAGGCAGCAAATTCGAGAAAGCGACGAATTTGTCAGAGAGTTAGCGGCAAAAACCCCGTCTATACTCCAACGAAAATTAAAAGAGCTTCATGTTGGAACAGATTCGATTTCACCTGGATGAAAATGTCAGTAATGCCATTGCCGAGGGGTTACGACGACGAGGGATTGATGTCACGACTACACCAGAAGAAGGATTAATAGGTGCATCGGATGAAGAACAATTAGCTTTTGCCCTTGCTCAAAGCAGGGTGATTTTCACTCAGGACGATGATTTTCTGCGACTGCATCAAGCGGGTGTTGCTCATGCAGGAATTACATATTGTCGTCAGAAAAGTCGTTCAATCGGTCAAATCATCAATACTTTGACTTTAATTTGGGAGTTGGTAGACCCAGGAGATATGCTAGGACAGGTAGAATTCATTTAATTCCGCTTGGATACAATAGCTTTAATTGGAAGTTTTCGACCAACTCTGATACTCCCCAAAAGCTGGAGCCTATCCAAAAAAGTCATAAAAGCGCCTGCTGGTTAAATATGAATTCTCAGCCCACACGAATCATCGCCCTCTTCAACCAAGCCGGAGGGGTTGCCAAAACCACCCTCACCCAAAACCTGGGCTACCAACTCGCCCAACGACAGCATCGCGTCTTGCTCGTCGATATGGACCCTCAAGCCTCCCTGACAAAATTCATGGGGCTGATCCCTAAAGAATTAGACAAAACTGTTACCGATGCCATTATTGAAGAACTTCCCTTACCTATCCATGAGGGAATTCATGGCATGGACTTAGCCCCAGCCAATCGCATTCTTTCTGGGGCAGAAATGCAACTCGTCAACGCGCCCCTGCGCGACTTTCGCCTCAAAGAAGCTATCGAACCTTTACTCGACGAATACGACTTCATCCTGATTGATTGTCCCCCTAGCTTGGGATTGCTCTCCTATATCTCTCTCGTTGCCGCTACTCACGTCCTCGTTCCCATCGAAACCCATCTGAAAGCCTTTGAGGGAACAGACGAACTCCTACAAACCCTCAACGCCGTTAAAAAAGCCAACAAAAAATTAAAGATAGCCGGATTTGTTCCTACTCGGTATGCTAAAAGCAATGCGGCTGACATGAGGGCGTTGGGCGCGATTCAAGAACAACTATACTCTTGGGGGAAAATTTTTCCGCCCGTTCCTCGCGCCACCGCCTTTGTCGATGCTTCTGAAGAAAGAGCGCCCCTTGCGGTCTACTCTCCCAAACATCCAGCCGTCGAACTTCTCGACGAAATTGTTCGCTCTTTGGAGTCCTTAACCAGCTAAATACTAAATCCTTTTTTTTAAAGTATTCTGTTCCTTCCTAATTTTTGTCGATTGAAATGAGTCGAAGCAAACGTGACAAACCCTTTAGTGGAAACCTCACCACCCGTCAACCGAGTTGGTTATCTCTAGACGAAGCCGACTCCTCAAAATCTTCTGAGTCGCTCGTTAAACTTTCTGACATTCGCCTTCCCTCGCAGCAGCCCAGACATTACTTCGATCCCCAAGCTTTAAAGCAACTCGCCGATTCAATTTCTCAACACGGTATCCTGCAACCGTTGCTAGTTCGTCCTCTTGAGAAAGGAGACTACGAACTCGTAGCTGGAGAACGCCGTTACCGCGCCGCTACAGAGGCAGGATTGACTGAAGTCCCCGTCGTGGTCAAGGAACTCACCGACGAAGCCGCATGGCAATTAGCGCTGATAGAGAACCTGCAACGCGAAGATCTCAACCCAGTTGAAGAAACTGAAGGAATTCTCCAACTGTTGGCGTTTAAGCTCGGAATCGCCGTTTCCGAAGTTTCCCCGCTCCTGCATCGGATTCAAAAAGCCCAAAAAGACAAGGCTTTGAGAACATCCAATAACGTTATTGGAAAACAACAAGGCGATGAAATTGAATCGTCCAATAACGTTATTGGAAAAAGTCAAGATCGAGAAAACTCCTCATCCAATAACGTTATTGTTAACGCCAACGAGGCTGCCAATCCCGAGCTTGTCGCGATCGAAGCTGTCTTTCGCGATTTAGGATTAATGACGTGGGAGTCCTTTGTCAACAACCGACTGCCTTTACTCAATCTTCCTCAAGACATTACCGAAGCTTTACGTCAAGGACAAATTGCCTACACCAAAGCCAAAGCGATCGCCCAATCAAAGATGAAACCCAGCGAACTGCTTTGCTCAAGGAAGCGATCGCGCAGCAACTATCTCTCAGCCAAATTAAAGAAAAAATCGACTCGATTCAATCCAAACCCCAATCGGAAGTTGCAGAAATTCCAGACCGCCTAAAAGTAGCCTATCAAAAAATCAAGAAAACTCGCATATGGGAAGATCCAAAGAAATGCAAACAGATAAAAACTCTGCTGGCTAAACTAGAAGCCTTGCTTGAAGAGACAAGCTAATATAAAAAAACGGAAGCCCGTTCAATTCCTGAGATTAAATCGAGTTAAACAAAGTAGGACATCTTAGCCATTGGTAGAGGAGTGAGGGAATAAATGCCAAATTTCTCGGTTCTTGCGTACTTAACGTGCTAAATTAATATCATAATGCCAAGAAAGTAAAG
>CAYTUO010000477.1:0-3311 GCA_964441015.1 uncultured Pleurocapsa sp. | reverse complement strand
CCTGAAAACGATAAAAAAGCTATTCACCTAAAAATCGGACAACTGCTGCTCAAAAATACTACCCCAGAACAACAAAAAGAAAATATCTTTGCTTTAGTCAATCAATTGAATTTTGCCACCGATTTACTCGCCACTCAATCGGAAAAAAATCGCTTAGCTGAACTCAATCTAATTGCCGCTCAAAAAGCCAAAGTAGCAACCGCTTATAGCAGCACGCTCACCTATGTAAATGTAGGACTTGAACTGTTAGCAACTGATAGCTGGATTCACAATTACGATCTGACGATGGATCTTTATGTTGCAGCGATAGAAGCAGAATATGTTAACAGTCATTTTACTCGCGCTCAAGTTTTAGCTGAAGTGGCTCTAAAACAAGCCAAAACTTTATTAAAAACCGTTCAAATTAATGAATTACAAATTCAGTCTTATATTGCTCAAAATCAAATGCAATTAGCGATAGAAACTGGATTAGAAACTCTCAAACTCTTGAGAATTTCTCTCAAGCAAGAACCTCCTCAAATGTTAGTAATTGAAGATTTAGCGAATCTTCCTAACATGACCGATCCCTATAAATTGAGAGCGATTCGGATTTTCATCAATCTTTTTGCACCCGCTTTAATTTCTCAACCCAATCTGTTATTGCCGATCTGTTTTACCATGCTCGATCTGTTTATTGAATATGGTAATCCTCCGTCAGCAAGTTATGTCTATACTTATTATGGTTTGCTGCTCTGCGGTATGCTCGGCGATATAGAGGTTGGATATCGCTTTGGTCAACTGGGAATAAATTTGTTAGATCGATTAAATGCCAAAGAATATAAAGGTAAAGTTCTTGGGTTATTTAATGGGTTTATTCGATTCTGGAAAGAACCTCTCAGAAGTACTATAGATCCCTTGCTTGAATCTATTCAAAGTGGTTTAGAAATTGGCGATATAGAACACGCTTGTTACTCCATCCTTAATTATTGCAGTTACCAATTTTTTATGGGTGAAAACTTGACAATAGTTGGCGATCGCTATCAACAATATCTGTCTTTAATCGAGCGACTTCAGCAACAATATTCTTCAGTTTATCTAAATTTTTGTCAAAAATTATTGTTAAGTCTCACTAGAAACTCTCAAGATGAAGATGATTACTTAGATGAAAAGAATGAAGAAAAAATTATTTTAAGTCTCAAAGAGTCTAATAACTATACCTCAATTTTTTTCTTTTATCTTGCCAAACTCATAGTTCACTATTTACTAAAACGAACAGATTTAGCGATCGCTAGTGGCAACAAAGCAGAAGACTACCAGCAATCATCAACTGGATTAGTAACTGTAGCTGAATACAATTTTTATTACTCTCTAGCTTTGCTAGCTGATTATCCCAAGGCAGAAACAAGCCAACAAAGTCAATTACTCGATTGCGTGTCGCTGAACCAGGAAAAAATGAAGAAATGGGCAGAACACGCCCCCTCTAACTTTCAGCATAAGTATCAATTAGTAGAAGCAGAAAAAGCGCGAGTTATAGGAAATAATTGGGAAGCGATCAATCTCTATGACCAAGCCATTCAAGGAGCAAAACAACAAGGATACATTCAAGAAGAAGCTCTTGCTAACGAACTCGCAGCAGAGTTTTATTTATCGCGTGGCAAAGAGAAAATAGCTCAAATTTATCTAAGCGATGCCTACTATGGATACCTTCACTGGGGAGCGATCACCAAAGTCAAAGATTTAGAATCGAGATATCCTCAAATTTTGTCTTCAATTAAAGCAAAAGAAAACACAAGCCTCGAAATTTCCCCTCAACAAAGCTCAACTTTAACCGTTAATTTAGACACCCTAGACTTGTATGCTATCATCAAGGCTTCCCAAAGGATTTCTCAAGAAATCTTGCTCGATAAACTCACCGATAAATTAATCAAAATTCTCTTAGAAAATGCGGGGGCACAAACAGGGTTTCTCATTTTGTCTAAAGAAGGCAAGTTAGTCATAGAAGTGGCAGGTTCTCTCTCACCAAAAGAGATAATACTACGGCAATCTATCCCACTCGAAGTTAGCAAAAAACTCCCAAAATCGGTCATTAATTATGTTGCCAGAACGAAAGAAAGTGTCATCTTAAATGATGCCGCTAATGAAGTCGCTTTTGACAGCGATCCCTATATCCAAAAATATCAGCCTAAATCAATCCTGTGCATTCCTATCCTCAAACAAGGTAAGCAAATCGGCATCGTTTACTTAGAAAATAATCTCGTCAACAACGCTTTTAGTCGCGATCGCCAAGAAATTGTGAAGCTAATTTGCGCTCAAGCCGCGATTTCTTTAGAAAATGCCAAACTTTACTTCGATTTGCAACAATCTCAAGCTAGAGAACGAGCCGAAAAGCAATTTCGTAAAGCCTTAGCCAAAGAAAAAGAACTCACCGATCTCAAATCTCGCTTTATTTCTATGGCTTCTCACGAATTTCGCACCCCACTGACAACAATTTTAAGTACCACTGAATTACTAAAATACTATAGTCAGAACTGGAGCGAAGAAAAAAAACAAACTTATTTCGATCGCATTGAGAATAGCGTCAAACAGATGACTGGTTTATTAGAGGATGTTTTATTACTAGGTAAAGCAGAAGCAGGAAAAATAGAATTTCAGCCTTCCCAACTGGATTTAGTTAACTTCTGTCGCTCCCTGGTAGAAGAAATCCAACTAGGAACTAGCGCCAAACAAACAATTGTTTTTTCCAGTGAACCTGAATGCCAAGAAGCTTACATGGATGAAAGTCTACTCAGACACATACTGAGCAATTTGCTCTCCAATGCCGTCAAATATTCGCCACCTGACAGCACCATTTTATTTGAACTGTCTTTTCATGAGAAACAAGCAATTTTCCACATTCAAGATCAAGGTATTGGCATTCCCGAAGAAGACCAAAAACGGCTCTTTGAATCATTTCATCGCGCTCAAAATGTGGGCAAAATTTCTGGAACTGGACTGGGATTAGCGATTGTTAAAAGGTCTGTAGATCTCCACGGCGGCGATATTTCAGTCAACAGCCAAGTTAATGTAGGAACAACATTTACAGTTAGTATTCCTTGGAAAAACAGTAACCAGTAACCAGTTATCAGTTTCAGGAGTTCAGGAGTTCAGTACAGACGTTGCACTGCAACGTCTGTACAGGAGTTCAGAAGTAGTGCGAGCGTCTCGCTCGTTAGTCCTTAGTCCTTGGTGATTGGTGATTGGTGATTGGTGATTGGTGATTGGTGATTGGGAATTGCTCTACTGATAACTGATAACTGATAACTGATAACTGATAACTGATAACTGATAACTGA
>CAYTUO010000476.1:2859-3322 GCA_964441015.1 uncultured Pleurocapsa sp. | reverse complement strand
TTCCTTGATTTTGGGGGTTGTTTTTCTTCTTTTTTATTACCCCCTGAACGCTTACTATATATCGTGCCACAAAAAGATAGAAGTTTCTTGAAATCTTATGTATTTCCCAACTCTAAATATACTCTCTTCTCTACCTCCTAATAAAACTGGTTTGTCTTGGATCCAAATGCTAGAATCAAGAAATCTTAGTACATCAGACTCATCTCTCTTTCCCAAGGTTACTATTATTACTCCTTCTTATAATCAAGGAAAATTTATTGAAGAAACTATTAGCTCCGTCCTTCTGCAAGATTATCCAAATTTAGAGTACATAATTATCGATGGTGGCAGTACGGATGGAACCCTTGATATTATTCATAAATACGAACCTTGGATTAGCTATTGGGTTAGTGAACCAGACAAAGGTCAAGCAGATGCCATTAACAAAGGTTTGAGACGCGCCCGAGGCGAGATCGTCGCCTGG
>CAYTUO010000476.1:0-2849 GCA_964441015.1 uncultured Pleurocapsa sp. | reverse complement strand
CGCGATCTCTAAAATGGCAAATGCATTGCAGAATAATTGTCAAGTCAGTTTTGTCTATGGAGATGTAGATGAAGGATATGACGTTAACAAGAAGAAATTTAGGCGCTACGGAGAGCAAGTAACGCTTGAGGAAATGTTAAAAACGTATCGAGTACCAATACCGCAACAAGGTAGTTTGTGGAGACGAACTGTAATTGAACAAGTAGGAGGACTCGACCCCCAGTGGAATTTTGTACTTGATCGCGAATTCTTTCTTCGAGTTGCACAAAATTTTGAGATTGCTTATGTACCGGGAGCAGTCGCTTTTTTTCGATATCATGCACAATCTAAATCGATATCAACCCATGAGAAAGTCGCTTGGACGAAAGAAATTTCTAAAATGTACGAGCGATTTTTTACTCAACAAGAATTATCTTCCAAGCTAATTGCTATAAAAGGACAAGCTATGGGAGCAGTTTATCTACATTGTGCCTCTATCGCTCTCAGGGGTGGACAGATTAGCTCATCAATGTCTTTTATCCTTAAGGGAGTTCGGAAAGATCCAAAAATATTTTTTCGACGTTATATATATGCAGATATTCTAAAAAGAGTAAAAGCTTTGTGAGAATCAATAAAACGTGACGACTGTAAAAATTATTTTACTTATGTGCCATATTTAATCATAACTTGACATATGAAAGATATATTAAAAACCAAAATAAGGTGTCTGTATTGTCATCTTGCTGAACTTGAATATAACTCGGATTTTATTCAATGCAAAAACTGTCTTTCTCAGTTTCCTGTTGTACGGGGTCAGCCAATTTTGTTAAAGGATGATAATGAAGTTTTTCCTATTTCAGCGTACCTGGCAGACCCAGAAAAAACTGAATCAAAACAAAAATCATTACTCTCTAAAATTATCCCCAATCCATCTGTAAATATTAACTTTAGTCAAAATTTACAAAAATTTGCTGAAGAGCTAGCTACTTTTTCATCCGCATATGTTCTTGTAGTTGGAAGCGGACAACAGAAAGCCATCCTAGAACGATTGTTGGCTAAGTATAGTTATATTCAACTAATTTATTGTGATATCGATCTCAATGCAACAGTCGATCTATTTTGTGATGCTCACGAACTTCCTTTTAGAAATGGCGTTTTTCAGGGTATTCTCACCACGGCAGTGCTAGAACACGTTCTCTATCCCGAACGGGTAGTAAGTGAGATATCTAGAGTTCTAGAGAACGGAGGAGTCATTTATTCAGAAATTCCGTTCATGCAACAAGTTCACGAAGGAGCCTATGATTTTACTCGATATAGTTTATCAGGACACCGCCGTTTGCTCAATGACTTTTGTGAACTCTCTAGCGGTTTAGTAGCTGGACCAGGAACAGTATTAGCCTGGTCTATCGAGCATTTTGCTTTATGTTTTGCTTGGAACTCTTCATCAAGACTGTTAATCAAAGCCTTAGTAAGATTGCTATTCTCGTGGTTTAAATATTTTGATTATTTTTTTCACAATAGCTCGCAAGCTATGGACGGTGCCTCTTGTACTTACTTTTTAGGCAAGAAAGATTTGTCTAAGAAAACCTCAAATCAAGAGATTATTCAGCGATATATAGGTGCCGATTACATTCGTCATGTTTAAGATTGAAAAGGCAACGTTACTTTTTTAATGTCTAGACCTAAATTATGAAAATCTTGCTCCTTAGTCGCTATGGTTATCTAGGCGCGAGCAGTCGCTATCGCTTTTATCAGTATTTGCCCTATCTACGTCAACAAGGATTTGAGATTACTTCTGCTCCTTTACTCGATAATCGCTATATCCAGAGCTTATATTCAGGAGAGCGTCGTTCATGGATGGATTTAGCTTATGCTTATCTCAAGCGTATATCTCTAATTCTCCAATCTAAAAATTACGATCTAATTTGGATTGAAAAAGAAGCATTGCCCTGGATACCTGGTTCTCTTGAAACGCTACTATTACGCTCTCAAGTGCCCTATATAGTCGATTACGATGATGCTGCTTTCCACCGTTATGACCAGCATCGCTTGAGTAGAATTAGAAAACTGCTAGGTCAGAAAATCGATCATGTAATGAGGCAAGCCTGTCTAGTAATTGTCGGAAACGATTATTTAGCTGAAAGGGCTGCTCGTGCAGGCGCTAAATACATAGAAATTCTACCAACAGTAGTTGATTTGCAACGTTATCCATTGATTGATTTCCCTCAAAATCCTATTTTTACAATTGGATGGATAGGCTCTCCTCTCAAAGCCAATGATTACTTAAAGGCAATAGAGCCAGCCCTTAGAGTAATTTGTCAAGAGGGTAAGGCAAGAGTGATTGCGATCGGTGCATCTGACATAAAATTAGAAGGCGTTCCACTAGAAATTAAACTTTGGTGCGAAGCAACTGAAGTAGAAGAAATACAGCAATTCGATGTAGGAATTATGCCTTTGAGCGATACACCTTTTGAAAGAGGGAAATGCGGTCTTAAGTTAATTCAGTATATGGCATCTTCTCTACCAGTAATTGGTTCGCCTGTGGGTGTTAACAGTAAAATTATTGTTCATGGAGTTAATGGATTTCAAGCAAGTAGTATTTCAGAATGGATCGGTGCTTTTGACAAACTTAGGAACGATCCAACTTTAAGAAAAAAAATGGGTCAAGCAGGTAGAAAAATAGTAGAAAGTCACTATTCTCTAAAAGTGACAGCACCCAAATTAGCTGATTTGATTTTAAAAATAAAAATATGAAAAAGCTAATATTACTCAGTAAACTTTTTATTCTTCTATTTATAGTAACTATTATATTTGTAATAAACTTTAAAAGTAATCTGGCTTTACCAAGTATAAGTGAGAAAAAAATTATT
>CAYTUO010000475.1:0-3326 GCA_964441015.1 uncultured Pleurocapsa sp. | reverse complement strand
AAAAGAGCAAAATAATTGTTTTGTCATCTTGCTTTGGTTAACTAACCATTTTTCACCACTATAAATCCATCAGGTTCAAACCAATTTTTCCGAAAATGATCGACATCGACTTGGAGGTTTACATATCACACTACTAAAATCTTGGAAAAGCATATGGTGGAGACAAATACTGCTCAGAACGCCATAATTGACGTTAAAAAACGGGGTTTTGTTCATATTCCCTCCTTTTTGACCCAAAAGGAACTGGAGCTATTATGTAACGATTTTGAGAGTGCAGAAGCGGTAGATACGGATAACTATGCGATGAAGCACGTTTCATCTGAAGCCTTTCAGCAAATCTCTGAAAAACTGCAAACCATCGTCAAATTAATCCAAGACAATACGGTCGCTAATGTAGATCAATTTGATGGACCGGGTATGTATTTTCCCAACTGGAAAGAGAAGGCTACTTTAAGTAATCCTGAACCCAGTCTTCAGAAATTTCCTTGGCACCAAGACCATGAATCCTATTTTCTGCTTCAAGATCATAGTCACTACTTTAATTTGTATATACCGATTGTCAAGCCAGTTCCTGACAAATCAAATCTGACCCTTATCCCCAATGATAAGCTCAAAGAACGGGTTCCAGA
The DNA here is from genome assembly GCA_964441015.1 of uncultured Pleurocapsa sp. Classification (GTDB taxonomy): domain Bacteria; phylum Cyanobacteriota; class Cyanobacteriia; order Cyanobacteriales; family Microcystaceae; genus Hydrococcus. The sequence continues at coordinate 2,697 of CAYTUO010000475.1, read as the reverse complement.
AATTTATGAGCAACTCGCCGGACGAGGCGCAACCCGGATTGTCAAAGACCAAGGGCAAGATGTTATTCTGGATGACGATGGTGGAGGAATCCTAGCCAGACTTGACTTTGATATAATAGATATTGAAGAAACCCCTCAACTTCAAGCGGGTGATCTCCTCTTGATCAAAGGAGATGTCCTTCACAAAACCCAAGATGCCAGTACCCAAAGAGTGGCTGTATCCTTTCGATTATTAAATAGTCAGTCCCTTGTTCAACGCCAAAAACTGATTCAGGGTGGGCTAGTCAAAACAGTGATGATGCTTAACAGTTGGAACAAGTATGAATTAGGGCTTCGTTATTTCAATTTGATCCAATCTGAAACAGCTACCTTCGAGGAAATCCTGAAATACATTGAGTCCAACACAGTTCCCTCAAACTTTAGACGGATCAATTTCCTCCTCAGACTTCTTAGTGAAAGACTGCGAAAGGGTAACATCTTGAAGATGTTCCTAGATTTGCGATTCTTGAATTTAATCTTACAAAAGTAGCCTATCCACTCAGAACGAGATTTCTTGAATTTTTTCTGCTACTTTACCCTGAGTTAACATGACTTCTGCTTGGGTGAAACCTTCTTTTAAATCCTTACAAACTCCGCATCGCCAAAGATAAAAACCTCCATTTAAAATGGCAGCATCCATTAGTTCGCAGGGTTTGCCTTGTAATACCGATTGTATCTGCGCTATCGCTTGCTCGGTCGATTCAAGGGGAACGTCTTTGGGATGGAAATTGTAATCGCGAGGGTTGAGTAAAAGACGTTCAAAGGTGGGAGGATTGGTCGGTTGTCCCAACCCAATGATGGCGGTGCGACTGCAAGCGAGATCGCAACTTCCTTCTAATCCTTTGACAGTCGTATAGTAATTAATTCCTCGCCTTGGTAAGGTTTCTTGAAAACGTTCTTCTGTGGGAGGATGAACGAAACCGGCGACAAGATGTACGTGGCCTTCACACGGCGACCAAATTAACTCGGCGGTAGCAAAGGGAGGTCGTTTGCCAATTTGATCGCGATAGGGAACTAGATGATCTGCCTGGGGAAAATGTTTGGAGAGATAAATAAATCCCAATCCTGTTTTTTCTAATAGCTGCTGGATTTGAACGAGAGATAAACGGGTAAAATCAACTCCTAGTTTTTGCCAAATTTCAACGAGAGGGACTCCGTATTTTGTTGGCATACAATCCCCGCCGTGCATGACAACGGGAACGCCTGCTGCGGCTAAGATGAGGGTAGTAATTGGCGTGACGGGAACAGTGCGCGATCGCCCGTCGTAGGGAGTGCCGATAACTGTGACGGGTTTTTCCCAAGGCAAATGAGTGACCTTAAGTTTGGGGCCCAAGCGATCGTAGGCATCGAGAATTCCTGCGAGTTCCTCTGGTGTCGGGCGCTTAATGCGATGTGCGATCATAAATGCCCCGATTTGTGCTGGCGTTGCTTCCTCGTTGAGCATCATTTCTGTCGCCGTTTCTGCTTCTTGGCGAGTTAAATTCTCTCCGGTGTGGACTCCACTGCCAATTTTTTTGAGTAATTCTCTAAATTTATTGCTCATCAGTGATTCAGTTATCAGTGGACTAATAATTGTTTGCTATTTGCTGATAGCTGATTTTCGGGGGTCTGTGTTAATTGTCGGACTAAATGGCAGAAGTGAGCAATGGGGGGAATTTGCAGGCGATCGCTCGTCGTGACAAGAACAACTTGACGGGTTAAGCTGTTTTTGAGTCTGGCGCTAGGCAGTGCTGTTGAGGCAGTTTCACTCGGCGGCGCGATCGGTCGCACGGCTAAGGTAGGATCGCTGTTAGCTTCTACCAAAGCGCCTTTAGGGAGCAGGGCAATAATTTCTCCTTGGCGCACGACGCCTCGGAAGGCATCGAGCGTGTTCAATTCCATCACGGTTTTGAGGGGGGCATTCTGACGGGAAAACCACTCCTGTACTAACCGTTGCATCCCATAGCCATCTTTGAAGACGACTTGAGGATAGCGTACCAATTCTGACCAGGGAACCTGTCCGTATTGCGTTAGAGGATGATCGGCTGCCATTAAAATCTCGATTTCCTCTTCATACAACACCTCAACCACAATTTCTGGACTAGAGGTTAAAAAGCGGTTGTTCATGACGATCGCCACATCAACTAAACCATCCCGCAACACTTTTAAAGCGCGATCGCTCCCCAATGCTGTTACCCGTAACTGCACCTCTCGATAGTCGCGGCAAAATTTTTGTAAGACTGGGGGCAAATAATAAGAACAAACGGAGTGAATCGCAGCGATGCAAAGTTCTGGCTGTTTTCCCGCTTGTAAATCGGCAATTTCCTGAGTTACCGTTGCCCATTCCTGACAGATTTTGCGGGCGCGAGGCAATAATTTCTCTCCAGCTAGGGTGAGTTTTGCCTGCGAGGTGCGATGAAAAATGGGTAAACCTAAATCCTGTTCTAACGATTGAATTTGACGGCTAATCGTGGACTGAGTAACTCCACATTTTTGCGCCGCTTGTCCGAAATTTCCCGTTTCCGCAACTGCCAAAAAAGCCTGCAACTGCTCAATTCGCATTACTATAATTTGCCCGTTCGTATATCGTCATAATTTTTTGACCATAGCGGATTTGTCATCTCAGTTCGGTAGAAATTGATACAGTCAAGATTTAATCCAGATTCCGCTCCACGATCG
>CAYTUO010000474.1:0-3350 GCA_964441015.1 uncultured Pleurocapsa sp. | reverse complement strand
GTGCGAGTCGGTTTGGCGCTTTATGGACTCTATCCAGCCACCCATCTGCGATCGACCGTCGCTCTCCAACCCGTTTTGCAAGTCAAAGCGAGAATTACCCAAGTGAAAACCCTTCCCCCAGGAACAGGAGTAAGCTACGGACATCAATACGTCAGCGATCGCGAAATGCGCTTAGCCGTCGTGGGAATCGGTTATGCTGATGGCGTTCCTCGCAACCTTTCTCACCGCTTGCAAGTGTCGCTCCGAGGACAGCTAGTCCCGCAAATTGGGGCGATTACAATGGATCAATTAATGCTCGACATCAGTAGTATTCCTGACGTACAAGTGGGAGAGGTTGTTACCTTGATTGGTAAAGATGGAGATCGAGAAATTTCTGCGGATGATTGGGCAAAAGCTTTAGGCACGATTTCCTGGGAAATTCTCTGCGGTTTTAAACATCGATTACCGCGAGTCAGTATCAATCGCGAAGGATTGAGCGAGACAATTTTAACAGTGAACAGTGACCAGTAGAGGCAAGGCATGCCTTGCCCGTACCAGTAACCATCTTAAGTCTGACAAGGCTTTGAGGGATTTTTTTGCAAGCGATCGCCACTTTTTTGTCCTATTCTCCCAACCATTCTTCTCGCGTAAGATATTTTCCGAATGTTGATTTAATTAAAGCAAACTTAGTTGGAATTACACTCGATAAAGCTGAATTAACCAGAGCCAAATTAACTGAGGCAAATTTCAGTAGAGCAAGTTTGATAGGAACATACTTAACCAAAGCTGACTTAAGTCATGCTAATCTCAATGGCGCTAATTTAATAAAAGCTAATTTAATCGGAGCGAATCTCACAGCAGTCGATCTAAGCAATGCCTGTTTAGCAGAAGCTTATCTCAATGAAACTAATCTAAGCGGTGCTAACCTCAGTGGAGTTAATTTAGAGGGAGCTAGCTTGTATAGAGCTAATCTGAGCGGTGCTAATTTGAGAGGTGCCTACTACAATGAAAAAACTTACTTTGATGCTAATTTCGATCCCGTTAGCGCCGGAATGCAGATCCGAAAAATAGCGAGCAAACATTCTAATCATCAAGAGAATTCTAAGCCTGAAAAATTCCAAGGAGTGTTCCGAAACTCTAATTATCAAGAAGACTCTACATTGGAAATGTCAAATTTAAACTTAGCAGATATAGAAGCTTTGCTTGAGATTTTAGGAGATTGAGAGGCTGTTGTTTAACTTCGATCAGTTTTTTTAGCTAATTTATCTTTCTTCAAGCTGCGAATTAATGCCTTAAATTGCTGTTGCAAATAATCCAGATTTTGCGGTTGTTCGTCATAGCGCCAGCGCACGTATGCTTGAGAAATTTCTTCAACAATTTCAGCCATGACAGAAGAATAATTCTCACTGATACTTTGAGCATATTCTAAAGGCGTTTGGGCAGGATGCTTGGGATAGCCTTTTGCCGTCAATGCCTCTAACATTTGCTGATAAAGTCTTTCCATTGGTGGTAATTGAGCCAGGCGACGGCGATGCTTCCAACTCCCTATTTGGTTAAAGCCTAACCATCCCAAAAATCCTAAAGCGATCGCCCCGATCGACCCAGATAATACGCCGATTAAACTGCCAGAAATAAATCGCCACAACCAACCCAGAATTCTAAAAAATCCGCCCAGAATTTCATTCCACAAAATGCTGAAAAAACTGGTGATCGGAGAGGGGAACCAACCCGCTACCCATTTCCAGAATTGATTGAGAACGCTAAAAGTCTGGTCTTCTTCAAAGGATGGGGGAATCAGTTCGTGACCAGGGATAGGATCGAAGGTAAACCAGCCATAGTTGGGAAAATAAACCTCTGTCAGAGCATGGGCATCGGTATTGCGAACCAGATAATATCCCGTGAAGGGATTAAACTGACCTGACGCAAATCCTACGGTCAATCGTGCGGGAATGTCCAGAGAACGCAACATTACCGTTAAAACCGTAGAAAAGTGGTCGGCATAGCCTCCTTCATAACGGAAGAGAAAGGCTGCGACTAAATCTTCATTTGGCTGTAAAAAAGGCAAATCTGGCTGAATTTGATAATTTTGCTTGAGTGCTTGCGCCAAAAAGAGGGCCTTTTCGTAAGCAGAGGTGAGGGGGTTAGGCGATTTAGCCATCAGTTCCTCGGCTTTTTGCCGTACTTTGTCCTTAATTTCTGGCGGGACTTGTAGATAGTAGCTGGTGATATTGTTGGGATAGGTTTCTGACGCTTGACCCAAAAGAGTGCGATCGCGATATGGCACTTCAGAAATTACCGTATAGGTCAGTCCCTCGATCAACCCTGACGGCGATCGCAAGCTACCTTCAGCATCGATCGCAATTTCTTTGGTTGGAAAGAAGACAAATTTAGGATAAGCCAGCGCAGGCATTACGTTAGGCAATTCTGATACTGCTGTATAACTCTGAATTACCGATTGAGTGTTTCCGCGAGTGGGAGGAGGCGAGATAAAAAATCGATAAGACCAGGGAGAACGTTGCAGGTCATAGAGTCGATCCTCGCGCGATATTTCCCATCCTTGTCCCGTATAGCGGTCAAATGACATGACTCGCCAAAATCCTGGGGCTTGGGAACGAACCCGCATCACAATTTTGGGTTCCATTTCTCCGCGCAGATTTTGGTTCATTTTGCTGTTGAAACCATAATAAAACGTGCGATCAACTTCGCCCGCGCCTTCTGCTTGGTTGGTACTTCCCCCACCAGTTCCCCTTCCTTTGCCCTCGCGCACGTAGCCTGGATTGACAATATCGCGGTTTTCAGGATCAAAACTTCGCTCTTGCATATCCACCGGACTACTGACGGGAAAGGTTTGTAGCTGATAGCCAGGAAAGCGAGGCATGATGGCAAAAATCCCTAACCCTAGTGCAATAATGACCACCAGAGAAACGATTAGGCTTTGGGGAGAAAGGGGAGAATAGCGAACAGAGGGAGGACGACCAGTAGCGGCAAGACGACGAAAATTGATAGGAATGCTCTCTAAACCCAATCGGGAACGGTAATCTAGAACTAGAGTAGGAAGTGCGATCGCCAAAAAAATGATTAACCAAGGCGCAAATGCCAAGGTTTGAGAAACGGTTCCGGCTACTCCTAGCAAAATTAAGCCAATGACCATTGAATAGCCTAAGTCCTTGCGTCGAGGCAGGTCAAAACTATGAAGGACTTGAAGCTGTACGAGCAACTGTGCCAAAGAGAGTCGGCTGTCGTTTAAATTGACAATTAAATTTCCTAGAAAAGTAACTAGCACTATCAGCATCCCAATGGCGAGAAAAAACTTAACCGTTACGTTGCGTTTTCGTCGCCGATACCAACTCCAGGTTGCTCCAAAGATACTC
>CAYTUO010000473.1:0-3350 GCA_964441015.1 uncultured Pleurocapsa sp. | reverse complement strand
AGGGCTGCTTCCCTTATCCAGTCGGCTTTATGACTTTGTTGTCGCCCCCACAGGCCCCCAAGAACTAGAACAGCGAGAAAAATGTCTTTTCCTTTAGCATCATCCGATCGACGCGATCGCGCAAGATCACTCTTCAAGTTACCAAACTGATCTTGTTTTTTATAAAGATTTATGCTAATGAATCAGGATTAAAAGGAGAATAGTCCCCGAATTGCCAGCGTCTAGGAGTTGCATTGTGGGTTTCTAATACCTGCGCGATCGCAAATTCGACCAATCGTTGAGCGCCTGCTATGTTAGCAAATTGCTCGGTTTCCCAAATTACTTCTGCTGTTCCAGTCATTTGTAACGTATGACCCTGCTCAAAATCAATCAATAACAATCCTGCCTTCGGATTCACTTCCAGATTGCCAAAGGTTTGGAACATATTGTTACCCGCATAATCGGGAAACGCCAGTTTGTTAGGATTTAAGACTTGTACAAATCCTGGAAAACCTCCTCGATGGGAAGCATCGGCCCCACTCTCTCGATGAAAGGTGGCGATCAAAAAGGTATCAGCGGTTATTATCCAATGTCGATCAGCTTGATTTAATGTCTCTCTGGTGTATAGTTTAGGCTGACTCGTGGATTGAGCGACTGTTGTTTCTAGGTGACGGGTTTGGATGTATTTAGGACAGTTAAAAAAGGCTTGTTGAATCTCAACTATGATACTTTGTTGTGCTAGCCTCTCAACTTGACCATTCAATCGTAACCGTCTGCGAGTAGTTAGATCGATTACTAACAGTCCTATTTGGGGATGATGGGATAGATTTTGATGCAAGGGATCGCCCACAACAGGGAGCGAATCAATTTGCACAGTGCGATCGCTCAAAACTTGGATAAAACCGGGATCTCCTGTTAACAGTGATGCCCAAACGCTTCCGTTAGCATCAACAGTACTGGCGATCGCTAGGTGTTGAGTTCGGAGAAACTCTTGAGCTACTGGCTTAATAATACTACCAACGACACTACATAATCGTTCGGCTTCTTCTCGGACTCCTGCACGGATTTGAACGGCAATTTCTCCAGGATGAAAGCTCATAATTCAGGCATTGCGATCGCAAATAATGCAAGGATTTGGAAGTAGGAGACAGAAAATTTCCTTGATTAAGAATTAAGAAGACAGGATAATATCTTGCTCAAATTGCCTTAATGCCACACTTGAACCCTGATTCCAAGCTAATTCAACATATTTTGGTAAGATAGTTTTCACATCCACATCGCTAAACATGAGACTTTGGGAACGCTCTTGATAATTGTCTCCCTCAAAAACATAAATAATTAACTGTCCTAGATAATAAATCCATAATTCAGGAATTTGTAAAGGGATATAGGCTTCTACATCGGTTATTGAGGTTAAATCAACTTCTATTGCTAAATCTGGTGGCGGATCGAAGGCTAAATCAATTTTGTCCTTACCTAAAATTGCCTGTCGATTATTAACATAAAAGCAGGTATCGGGTTCTACTCCTGCTTGTTTAAAGCGTTTTAGGGTAATTGGGTCAAAACAATGCCAATCTTTACCTTGTCTACGTAATAGAATTTTCACTAAATCTCTGAGAATATCAATCCGATTTCCATGACTTGGGAGGGGTGACATAAGGCGAATTTCTTGAGTTTTTGCGTTGAAATAAAGCTTAGGAAGAGGATTTTCCTGACGAATGGTAAGGAGTTGTTCGTAATCTTCCCAAGTGCGATGACGAAGAATGACTTCACTTCCTGGTGATAGGGTTAATGAATCTTGACTAACAGTAACAAACATAGTTTTAAGTCAATTTAAAGCTTTATTGAAATTAAAGATAATTGCACCTTTTGCTAGAGTTCTATTATAGAAGAGCAAACGCTTGGTGAAGAACCAAAGGAATCCGACGCAACCTAACGCAAACATTAACAAAAAACTATCTGACGCAGAGAAATCTTAAACTATACTACAAGCCAACTTCTGTTAGGACTTTTCAAGCATCGTGGCGACTCTTAAAGCGTCTGGGCAAGGAATAATCAAAATTAAACAGGCACGTAAGGCAAAAGGGTGGCCTGTTGATGATTTCCAATGGATTGAGGCAGCTAGTGAAGTCTTAGGAACGTCCTGGAAAGACAAAGGTATCTTTGCGTTAGGCATTTCTGAAGGAACTTGGAAACGATTTTTAGCGGGCAAAACTCCCATCAATGCCGAGGCATTTAAGGCGTATTGTCAAGTTCTCGGATTGAACTGGGAGGAGGTTGTTGAACACAATGTAGCAGGGATAAGGGAAGAAAAATCCACACAACTCTCGCAAGATTGGGGCGATGCACCCGATACCTCGATTTTTTATGGTCGCCAGGATGAACTAAGAATGCTGGGGCAGTGGATTGGGCAAGAAAACTGCCGCTTAGTCACGCTATTGGGGATGGGGGGAATTGGTAAAACCACACTGTCGGTGAAGCTAGCAAGACAGTTAGTAGAAACGTTTGAGTTCGTTATCTGGCGCAGCCTTCGCAATGCCCCACCAATTGAGGATTTGCTAGCAGACTTGATTCAGTTTTTATCCCGACAGCAAGCGGCGAATTTACCCACTCAATTAGAGAGGAGATTGTCGCAACTGCTGAAGTATTTACGTGCCTCGCGCTGTCTGCTGATTCTCGATAATGGCGAGTCAATTTTGCAAGCAGGCGATCGCAATGGTCGCTACCGAACTGGCTACGAAGGCTACGGTCAACTCCTGCGCTGTATCGCAGAAACGAATCACTCTAGTTGTCTGATCCTGACTTCGCGGGAAAAGCCCTCTGGGTTGACAGCCTTTGAAGGAGAATCGCTGCCCGTGCGATCGCTGCAACTTTCTGGTTTGCCCGAAACTGCTGGACGGGAACTATTCAACCGCAAAGGCACATTTACAGGAACAGAAGCCGAATGGCAAATCCTAATCTCCCGCTATGCAGGCAATCCATTGGCACTCAAGATTGTTGCTTCCTCCATTCATGATTTTTTTGAGGGCAATCTCTCTGCTTTCCTAGAAACCTCCCAGCAGAATGTTTTCCTCTTCGATGATATTGGGGATCTACTCAAGCAACATTTCCAACGACTCACCTCTCTAGAACGAGATTTGATGTACTCGATTGCCATTAACCGAGAACCTACATCCTTGCCAGAATTACAGGCAGATTTTGCGGTCAATGTTGCACTCCGCGACTTACTAGAATCCCTCAACTCCCTTCAGCGACGCGCTTTGGTTGAAAAAAGTGGCAGTAGCTTCACGCAACAGCCGGTGGTGATGGAGTACGTGACAGCGCAGTTAATTGCTCGAATTTGCCAGGAAATTGAAGAATTTAGCAAATTT
>CAYTUO010000472.1:2703-3350 GCA_964441015.1 uncultured Pleurocapsa sp. | reverse complement strand
CACGGGCCCAATGGCGAAGACGGGACGATTCAGGGGTTACTGACCCTCATGCAAGTTCCTTTCGTTGGAAGCGGTGTTTTAGGTTCCGCCGTAGGAATGGATAAAATTGCTATGAAAACGGCTTTTGCCCAAGCAGGTTTGCCCCAAGTGAAATATAGGGCCATTTCGCGATCGCAAATCTGGTCTAATCCCTGCATCTTTCCCAAACTCTGCGACGAAATTGAGAAAACATTAGACTATCCCTGCTTTGTCAAACCTGCGAATTTAGGATCATCGGTCGGTATTGCTAAGGTGCGATCGCGCACCGAATTAGAAACAGCTTTAGATAATGCTGCCAGTTACGATAGGCGAATCATTGTCGAAGCCGGCATAGTTGCTAGAGAAGTCGAATGTGCGGTTTTGGGGAATGACAACCCTAAAGCCTCAATCGTTGGAGAAATAACCTATAACAGCGATTTCTACGATTACGAAACTAAATATACCGACGGACGCGCCGAATTACATATTCCTGCCCAAATTCCCGACGCGATCGCTTCCCAAATTCAAGAAATGTCCCTCAAAGCCTTTGCTGCGGTAGATGCGGCTGGACTGGCACGAGTGGACTTTTTCTATGTCGAAAAAACGGGAGAAGTTTTAATCAACGAAAT
>CAYTUO010000472.1:0-2693 GCA_964441015.1 uncultured Pleurocapsa sp. | reverse complement strand
ACGGCTTTTAGTATGTATCCTCAGCTTTGGGCAGCCAGTGGCGTTCCTTTTCCCGAACTCGTCGATCGCTTAATTGGGTTGGCTTTAGAACGACATCAATAGGAATGGGGAATGGGGAGAGAGGGGAAGGATTAATCCTTTCATCCAAAATCCCATAACTGATAACTGGTCACTGCTCTCCTTGTCTCCTGGAGCGCTAACGTTTCTCAGGTAAGTTAGAATCAAATTTAGCAAACTACTTATCCATACCCGTCCTAAACGCTTAGTTTTCCGGCATTGACACCTAACAACTCACGAAAAAGACCTGAGATGACTTCACAGATTAAGGCAGTTCAATCTGCATACTACGGAGACGTATCCTATCGAACTCCTCCGCCAGACTTGGAATCTCTGTTGCTCAAAGAGCGCATTGTCTATTTGGGAATGCCTTTGTTTTCTTCTGACGACGTGAAACAGCAAGTCGGCATTGACGTAACCCAGTTAATTATTGCTCAACTGCTCTACTTGCAATTTGACGATCCAGATAAGCCGATTTACTTCTATATCAACTCTACAGGAACGTCTTGGTATACCGGAGATGCGATCGGTTTTGAAACGGAAGCTTTTGCGATCTGCGACACCCTCAACTACATCAAACCTCCCGTCCATACCATCTGTATCGGTCAGGCAATGGGGACGGCAGCCATGATTCTCTCCGCCGGGACAAAAGGTTGTCGCGCCAGTCTGCCTCACGCTACCATCGTTTTAAATCAAAACCGAACGGGAGCGCAAGGTCAAGCGACAGATATTCAGATCCGAGCTAAAGAGGTAATCGCCAACAAGAGAACTATCTTGGAGATCTTTTCTAAGAATACAGGTCAACCGAGCGAAAAAATTGCCAAGGATCTTGATCGCACCTTCTACCTAACTCCCGAACAAGCTAAAGAATATGGCTTGATTGATCGCGTCCTCGAAAGTCGTAAAGAACTACCCAAACCTTTGACGACCATTAGTTAATTCTTGTTCAACCATATCACGAGTAAATTGCTATGCCTATTGGTGTTCCTAGTGTTCCTTATCGCCTTCCTGGTAGTCAGTTCGAGCGTTGGATCGATATTTACACTCGTCTGAGTCAGGAGCGCATTATTTTCCTCGGTCAAGAGGTAACGGATGGATTGGCTAATCGCATCGTAGCCTTTCTGTTATACCTCGATTCTGACGATCCCACTAAGCCAATCTATATGTACATCAACTCTCCTGGCGGTTCCGTCACGGCTGGCATGGCAATTTACGACACTATGCAGTATATTAAAGCTGATGTCATCACCATTTGCGTTGGTTTAGCGGCATCGATGGGGTCTTTCTTATTAGCGGCGGGAACCCCAGGCAAACGTCTTGCACTCCCGCACTCCCGCATCATGATTCACCAACCTCTCGGCGGAACGGGACGCAGACAAGCAACAGATATTGAGATTGAAGCGAAAGAAATTCTACGAATTCGCCGTCAGTTGAATGAAATCCTCGCGCAACGGACGGGCCAAACGATTGAAAGGATTGAAAAAGATACCGATCGCGATTATTTTATGTCTGCTGAAGAAGCCAAAGAATACGGTCTCATCGACAAGGTGATCGAAGAGATCAAAAAATAGACTGGTGAGAAGGTGACTCATCAGTAATCAGTAATCAGTTATCAGTTATCAGTGAATGAATCAATCCAAAATCTAAAATCCTTTCATCGACAGACAAGGAGAATATTTACTACTGAACTCCGTTGTTAGGCAAAGCCTAACCTACACTTCTGAACTCCTGAACTACTAACACTGATAACTGATAACTGATAACTGATAACTGGTGATTGGTGACTGGTGACTGGTGACTGGGAATTACTTTACTGATAACTGATAACTGATCACTGATAACTGTCCCCTTATCTCCTCCTTCACTTGCGTAACAGTAAGGTTACAATGAACGGGGAGATTTTATACCGTACTGCGTTACTGAAAATTTTATGACTAAGTTTGTCTTTATTACTGGTGGTGTTGTCTCCAGTATAGGGAAAGGAATTGTGGCTGCTAGTTTGGGAAGGCTATTCAAATCGCGGGATTACTCCGTTTCTATCCTCAAACTCGACCCCTATATTAACGTCGATCCAGGGACGATGAGTCCTTTCCAACACGGAGAGGTTTTCGTGACCGAAGATGGGGCGGAAACCGATTTGGATTTGGGACATTACGAACGCTTTACCGACACTTCCATGTCCCGTCTCAATAGCGTAACCACGGGTTCGATTTATCAGGCGGTCATCAATAAGGAACGTCGCGGCGCGTATATGGGGGGTACGGTTCAGGTTATTCCCCATATTACCAACGAGATTAAAGAACGCATTCATCGCGTCGCCAAAAATACTAACCCCGATATCGTCATCATCGAAATTGGCGGGACGGTTGGAGATATCGAATCTCTGCCTTTTTTAGAAGCTATTCGTCAGTTTCGCAAGGATGTGGGACGTAACAACGTGGTCTATATGCACGTTACCCTCATTCCTTGGATTCCGGCCGCTAAAGAGATGAAAACTAAGCCGACACAGCATTCGGTTAAGGAATTGCGCTCAATAGGGATACAGCCAGATGTTTTAGTGTGTCGCTGCGATCGCCCCTTGCATCCGGGTATGAAAGAAAAACTCTCGGAATTTTGCGACGTTCCTGTAGAGTCGG
>CAYTUO010000471.1:0-3352 GCA_964441015.1 uncultured Pleurocapsa sp. | reverse complement strand
CATCTCCTGCTAGTAAATTTATAGGGACAGGATTTAGTGCAAGGGTAATCGGACAATTAAACCGCTTATCATTGACAGCTAACAGTAGCCTTGGTCTTGGTGCAGGTTCTACGGTAACTCAGGTTTCTCAGGTTTCTAGATCGAGTCAGGGAAACAGTAAAGGTGTAGGTGCGTGTATAGTAGTCGCTGATCGAGATATTGATGAAGATGTTGCTAGATCTTTTTGTCGCGTTCCCGAACCTTCTTCTACTTTAAGCTTGCTTGCTTTTGGTGTTTTGGGAGGAGGTTTCTTGCTCAAACGCAGAGAAAAACTATCGGACTCCTAAGCTCGATCGCGCCCAAGTGCAACAATCGACTATAGGAATCTGTGCGATCGCACCTAACCCCACAGAACCTAATAAACTCGACCAATCGGCTAATAAATGACTATCCCCAGGATTGGCGCTGTATAGTTTCCCTAACCCCGTCAAGGCATCGTGCCAAATCCCATTCTGAGCATAAATCGCAATGCGTTCTTGTTCTGTCGTTGCAGCTTTTAGCTGACTGCTGAGGGTAGAATCCGGTTCAATTCTTTGAATCAGTCCTTCAACAGCAGGATTTTGCGAGGGTCTTTGGGGATTGACTAAGATTGAGAAAACCCATCGATAGCGCTTGTTCGTTTCTAAGGATTGATTCGGGCGAATACTGATAACCCCAGGAGTTCCAGTCAGAGGAATCTGTTGCTTATAGATTAAGCGATCGCCCTCTAGCAAAACAAATTCTGCCGCCAGTTCGGAAGTTGATTGTTTAGGGAGATAAAACCAAAAAGTAGGCGTTTCAGCTAACGTCAGCGCTAAAGAAGATTGAGATTCAGTCGTGCAGTTACCTACTTGAGCATCAATCGTTCCCTTGCCAGGAACTAAGGCAACCAGTTGTTCCAAACAAGGACTACGACTTCCTCCTGATGTTCGATTGGGCGGTCTTCCTTCTTTTTCGCCATCGAGATCGGGTTGGACAGACTGTGCCTTGATTGCTAAAGGAAAAATCATCAGGCTAAACAGTATCCCAGTAATTGCTAAAGTGCGAACAGTTTTCATGGTTTTGTAGGAGTTGTCTTGAGATAAACAACAAAGCTAGTCGCGATCGCAGCTAAGACTGACGGGACAAGAGGTATCCATCCTCCTTGAAGTAAAAGAACGAAACAGAATCCTGATAAAAGACCGATTTGAATCAAAATTGCCAATCCCACGTACAGAGGTTGACGAATAAACCAAACTAAAATCCCCCCCACTACCGACCAACTGCCAATCCAGAGCGTTTCCTCCCACGGCGACCACCACCACAGCAAAGGTCGTCTATCCTCTACTGCACTGAGAATTTGGCTAATCATGTGGGCATGAATCACCACTCCTGGCATCTTTTCGGGCCAGGCTTCCTGACTATAAGGAGTGAGATGCGTGTCCTGGGAGCTTTTGACAACTCCAATCAAAACGATGCGATTTTTAACTAAATCGGGAAGTTGAAGCGCGATCGCCTGGCTCAAAATATCCCTCAAGCTGACTTGTAAAAACTGAGCAGCGCGGTAATTAATCAGAATTTGATAGCCCAACGCATCCGTCGCAGGCAATTGATAGCCCCCAGCATCGGAGGTAAATTCCGGCAAGACCACATTTCCTATTTGAAGATCTCCTTTTTCAGTACGCCCTCTCGGAACAATGTTTTTCTGTGCTAAGTAATTCAGTGCAATTCTCAGACTTAGCGATTGGCTGGTATCACAAGAAGGCGAGGAGGTCATCAGCAGCAGTTGACGGCGCATCACATCATCGGGATCGCGGGGAAAATCGGCAAAGCCGAGGCGTTCTAGGGGAATGCCGGGTGGGGAAGCAATACCGAGCGGGCTATCATTGCTCTGACCGATTTGACAGGGCGCGATGAAATGCTTGTTCTGCGCTAATTTGGCAGCCAGAGAGGGTTCAAACTCGAAATCGTGGTAAATATCCAAGCCAATGACGCGAGGTTGGTGGGGTTCTAGGTTTTGTAAGAGTTGCGCTAGGGCGCGATCAGAAAGCGATCCTTTTCTCGCCATGCCTATGCGATCTTGATACTGGAGATCTTCTTCGCTGACTGTAACGACTAGCAATCGTTCGTCGGTGGCTTCTTGCGGGCGCATTCTCATGAGCCAATCGAAAGCTTTGAGTTCCGAGGGTTGGAGTAACCCCAGCGATCGCACGCCGACAACAGCACCTATCACAGCTAAACTCACCAGCAGGACTGTCCGAAAATGCTCCCATTGGGGCGATGGTGTTTTAGTTCCTCGCAAGGCTGTCCAAGTCGGGGGAACCGCAGTCGGATTCTGACAAATGACTGGCAGCCAACTGGCACAAGGAAATTTATCTTCTAGTCCCTGCAATCTTTCCCGTGCTTCTCGAACAGCCAGATAAAAGGACTTTCCGTCAGCAAACGCTTTTAAGAAATACCGCAAAAAAGCTTGGGCAACTTCATCGGGGATCGCTTCGCGCATGGCGATCGTTTGGGGAATATTCAATTGGGCTAAATCCCACGCTAGCCCTAAGCTGTCGCAGGAATTAAAAATCGCCAGTTGTAAGCCTTTGTGTGTTGCCTGTCGCAGGGCATTTTCTAACTCGCTTACGCTCAAACTGTTGTTTTGCGGGTTTTGGTTGATGTAAATTCGTCCGCGATCGCCTGTCGATAAACTATTCTGTTGCGTTGTTCCACTATGTCCGGCGAAAAAAAGAATATCCCAACTCTGCTCCCACAATTGATTATCGAGGATGGCTCGACTGGGTTCTACTAAAAATCGCGCTCTCGCACCTGGTAACTGTTCAACGATCGCCTTATCGGTTTGAATGTCGATGCTTTCGCCTTCTAATGTCTTGCAATTGCCCAAAATGCCGAGAATTTTGATCTCTCCGCTTAATTTTCTGACGCTTAGCGCTACTCGCTCGTACTCTGGCAAACTCAGGGCAATTTCTGCTTGTGGGTAATCTCGAAAAAACTGCCACAGGTGCCAAGGAAATCGTCTTAGTTGTTCGTCTTCGGTTTCCAAGATGACCTGAATTTCCTCGGAATGATGCAAGTATTTGCGTAACTGCTGTTCGATGTCGCGAAACGGTTCGTCATTGAGCCAGCGATTGATTTCTTGTTTGAGTTGCCGACAGATTCGTTTAAATTCAGTTTGGGAAAAACGCAAGACACTGACACTGCTTTCCTCAATCTCCATGCGGATGGGATAGCCTAAATCTTCATAGTAGGCGCTGTAGAGCGATCGCCATTTCTTGTAAAGAGACTCTAACTGAGAATTTTCCGATAAATAACTTTCCCGTTTCATGAGAAGCTATCCCACCCCGCCCCA
>CAYTUO010000470.1:0-3353 GCA_964441015.1 uncultured Pleurocapsa sp. | reverse complement strand
ATTGAAGGGAATTTTGGGCTATGTAGATGATGAAGTCGTCTCTAGTGACTTTACTGGCGATGCTCATTCGAGTATCTTTGATGCCAAAGCAGGGATCGAACTGAACTCCAATTTCTTTAAAGTTGTCGCTTGGTACGACAATGAGTGGGGCTATTCAACGCGAATGGTCGATCTCATCCTTTATATGGCAGCTAAGGAAGCATCCATGATGGCTACTGTTTAGAGGAAAATTGGTGACTGGTGACTCATCAGTTATCAGTGACCAGTTATCAGTTATCAGTAATTGTAGTGTGGGCCGAAGAGCTTACGCGAGCGGGACGCTCGCACTACTAATTCCCAATCACCGGTTACCAGTTATCAGTTATCAGTTATCAGATTTTGGATTTTAGATTTTGGATGAAAGGATTCTCCCGATTTTGGATGAAAGGATTAATTCTTCCTTGTCCCCCTTGTCTTCCTTGTCCTCCCACACTCCCCACACTCCCCACACTCCCCACACTCCCAATCACTAATCACTAATCACTAATCACTAATCTACTTCCGACCAAAGACGTTCTAACTGATATTGCCAAGCGGCTAAAAATTGTTGCCTTTCTTGCGGTGGTTGCCCAAGGCCGCCGAGCATTCCTTCTTCGTATAAGCGATTGAGATTCTGTAACGTGGCTTTGAGGCTTTGTCCTTGGAGTTTTGCTGCTTTGATAATTTGACGAATGCGCTTTTCAGTCAGTAGGGTGAAACATTCTTGTAGTCCTTTTTCCTTCAAAGAAATTAATTGAGCGATCGCGCCCTCAAAATCTTCGGTTGTCAGACTGGGATAGCTATGCTGAAAAACTCCCCACAAAACATCTTGATGTAAAGCATAACGAATTTCTTGGGTCAAATCGAAGTTAGCTTCGAGGATCTCCTCTAAAAAGGATTGCGCTTCTTGTGCAGGTGCGATCGGCAGCAATAATCTCAGCCAAGATGTCTCCTCAGAGAGAATGACTAGCAGTCGCAGTTGAGGAGTATCCACCTGCCAAATTCCAGCACCAGGCATTTCAAGAGCATCAGCCCCGAAGTATTCCGTCAAAATAGTGGTAATGGCTTCAGATTGCATGGTCTAATTTGTACTTTTTGCACTCAAGATCAGTAAATTGATTACAATTTCAGGAAATCCTAATAACGATTAAATTCTGAAAAACGCTCCGCTAGATCGCTCTAAACAGTTGAAATTGAGTATGTTGAGTCAGATTACCTTCGCCGAGATCACTTATTTAAGTCTAGCGGTACTCCTATTAACTTTTGTTAGCTTCTTCATAGGATACCTGATCGGCCAAAAACAATTAAAGACAATTCTATCTAAGTCAAAAGGACTTTTCGAGCAAGCGGCAGTTAGTATTGCTCTGGTTACTACTGATGGCAGATTCTTAGAGGTCAATCAAGCATTCTCTAATCTTTTGGGTTACACGGCCGCAGAACTGTGTCAGTTAAGATTTACTGATGTCACACACCCCGATTACGTGGCCGGCGATCGCACCTCCCTTCAATCGCTCCTCAACAACTCGATCCCTAGTTTCTCGAAGGAAAAACGCTATATTCGCAAGGATGGGTCGATTATTTGGGGTCAAGTAATGGTATCGGCAATACGAGAGCAAGCAGGCGATCCCGAATATTTTATTGCTATCATCGCTGATATTAGCGATCGCAAGCGAATAGAAGCAGCACTGCAAGAAAGCAAAGAACGATTCCGCAATTTAGTTGAGACAAGCAGCGATTGGGTCTGGGAAGTAAATGAAAATGCTGTCTATACTTATGCTAGTTCCAAAGTCCGCGATCTTTTAGGCTACGAACCAGAAGAAATTATCGGCAAGACTCCCTTCGATTTGATGCCAGAAGCAGAAGCTCGTCGGGTAGCCAATCTTTTTACTCCCATTGCGACTCAACGGCTTCCCTTTCAATGTCTAGAGAACGCTAACCGCCATAAAAACGGTCGTTTGGTCATTCTCGAAACCAGTGGCGTTCCCTTCTTCGATGCTGATGGCACTTTTCAAGGGTATCGCGGGATTGATCGCGACATCACACAACGCAAGCAGATAGAAGCTGAAATTCAACAAACAAAAAACTTTTTGCAGACCACCATTGATTATCTGCCAGTTGCCGTTTTTGTCAAAGATGGGAGGCCAGAAAAATTTGGTCAGATGCTCCTGTGGAATAAAACTTGCGAACTCATGTTTGGCTTAACGTCCCAACAAGCGATTGGAAAAACGGTTCGTGACTATTTTCCGCAAGAGCAAGCAGATTTTTTTGAGCAAAAAGACCGAGAAGCATTCGCGCAAGGCATTATTGAAGATATCCCTGAAGAACCCATTGACAGCTACAGTTTGGGGCGTAGACTCCTACACACCATTAAAGTTCCTCTTTACGACGAAAATTATCGCCCCCAATATTTACTGTGCATTTCTGAAGATATTACTGATCGCAAGCAAGTCGAACAAAATTTACGGGACAGCGAAGAAATATTCCGCCTCACCTTCGATCTAGCTCCCATTGGCATAGCGATCGCGACACCGGAGGGCAAGTTCCTGCGGGTTAATCAAGCTTTGGGCAATATGCTCGGTTACACCCATGAAGAAATTCTCCAGCTAGGTTGTACCGCCATTAGCCATCCCGATGACTTACCTGACGAACTTCCCCTACACCAGAAACTATTGCAAGGAGAAATCTCCAACTTCCGAAGAGAGAAGCGCTACCTAACTAAAGATGGTAAGGTTGTCAATGCAATTCTTCAAACTGCTTTAATTAGAGACGCTCAAGGAGAACCGCTCTATTTGCTAGGTCAGGTAGTAGATATTACCGATCGCAAACGGGCAGAGCAAGTTTTTCAGCAGCTTGAAGCCCGCAATCTGGCGATTCTTGGTGCCATTCCCGATTTGATGTTGCGAGTACGGCGAGATGGGTTGTGTCTGGACTGCATTTTCCCAAAAACTAACGATGCAGGGACGTTTCTACCCATCAAAAATTCTCTAGCTGATGTCTTGCCCCCCCCATTATTGCAAAAGCAGTTGCAAGCGATCGCTCAGGCACTGGCTACGGGTGAATTGCAATTATACGAGCATCAACTGGAGAAATACGACAGCGTAACTTACGAAGAGGTCAGAATTGTCCCGCTTGGTACGGAAGAAGCCCTGATCTTGGTACGCGACATCAGCGATCGCAAACAATCAGAAATCGCTTTACTAGAAAGTGAAGAGCGATTACAGCAAATTATCAATACCATTTCCGATGGCCTCATGGTAGTGGGTAAAGATGGTAAAGTGCTTTTTGTCAATCCCGCCGCCGAAAACCTCTTTTGCCAGCCAGCCAACCAGATGGTT
>CAYTUO010000469.1:0-3379 GCA_964441015.1 uncultured Pleurocapsa sp. | reverse complement strand
CAATTATTTCAACCTCATCTATCTGTATTTATCTATCTACGTAAGTCTGGAATGTTTTGTTGGCAGATTCTCGCTCGCCACTTAGATTTGGACAGACCACAAACTTGCGCTTTTTACTGTTAATAAGAAACCGATCGCTTGAAAACAGACGATAGATTTTTTCTACAGGGTTCTTCTTCTACTTAAGGTTAACAGCAATCCTTGAATTATTCAAATGACTTTGCTAATTTAAATTTTGAGAAAAATCCCTTTAAAATAGGACAAAAAACTGGAAATAATCGTGCGATCGCAGAAAAAATTCGAGAATGCCACTATGTAAACTAGACTACATTTTTGACTTGACTGTATACCTTACCTATCTCTAGACTTAAATTGTAGTCAATCTAATCGGAAGAGAATGTTATCTATTTAACATTTTTTAACAATTTGTAAAAACTTGAATTATTGAATGATGATTTGATGACTTTATCCCGATTTAATAAGGATTTTAAATTTTTAATCGTTACTTTTAATACTTCTCTAACAAAGATTTATAATATTAAAAGAAGAGAAGAAAAAATAGGAAGTAGTCATTCCGCCCTGCTTCCTCTTCATCCCTAAAAGGATGATGTATCTAGCGGTCAAAAATCAATGGATACCAAAATTTTTGAAGATTATCAACAGCAAATCTCCGATTGGCAGAAAAAGTTTTTCGACACCTGGCTCGAAACTTTACCAACCAATGGGAAAACTACGCTGAATTTCTCAGAAAATTTCGATAAAGCCTTGAAATTGCAAGAAGAACTCGTGAAAAATTATCTCGAAGCTCAGGAGAAAACATCTCAGATGATGATAGAGTCCCAACGGCAGTTTTGGAAAGACTACTTTGACATGATGCGGAAATCGCCAGCCGCTACTGCTAGCTAGGGTTGTAACCAATATTTTTTTATTCCTCAAGGGCGACTGTCCTTGAGGAAATTCATTAGACCTCTTGCACTCATTGGCGATCGCCAATCCGCAGTCCCTACTAACTCGCTCGTGCTTTCACCCAATCGGCAATAGCAGGAGGCAAATCTCGCTGTACCTTACCACTGACATACATCCCGATATGTCCTACTGGGAAAGAACGCACCGTATAATCTTCAGTTCCCACGTATTGCCCTAGCGCCAGGGACGAGGTAGGAGGCACCAGATGATCCTTCTCCGCATAAAGATTCAAAATCGGCATTCGCAAAGTTTTTAGATCCACGTGCCGATCGCCGATCGCCACCTCCCCTGCAATCAGTTTATTGCCTTGGTAGAAATCTTTTTGAAACTGTCGGTAAGCTTCCCCCGCCTGATCGGGACTATCAAAAATCCACTTTTCCATCCGCAGGAAGTTCAACAGCTTATCTTCGCTCTCCATAATTTCTGGGAAGTCTAGATATTTCTGGATTCCTAGCTGCTGAGGCTTTAGCATCAAGAACTCGAAATTCAGGAAATCGCCAGGTATATTTCCCAAAGCATCTACCATCAAATCGATATCGAGGGCTTCTGTGCCCAGAGTACATCCCCCTCGCATATTTAGGAGTGTATTGGTCATGAGAAAATCTACTGGCGCAACCATGACGATTAAATTTTTGACCTTATCTGGGTGAAGGGAAGCATAACATAGGCTGAAAGTCCCTCCTTGGCAAATCCCTAACAGGTTAATCTTCTCCAAGCCATGCCTTTGTCTGATGGCATCGACGCAGTTATCGATATAACCGTTAATGTAATCGTCAAGGGTCAGCCAACGGTCAGCGCGGCTTGGATAACCCCAGTCAATCAAGTAAATATCCAGACCCAGTTTGAGCAAATTGGCAACTAACGACCGATCTTCCTGAAGATCGACCATGTAGGGGCGATTAACCAAGGCATAAACAATGAGGATGGGGATGTGGAATGGCTGTTCTACTATCGGCTTGAATCGGTACAGGGACAACTTGTCTTCTTGGTAGACGACTTCTCTGGGAGTGACACCGATTTCAATGTCCTCTTCTCGCAGGCGGCTTAAGTTTTCGATCCCCTTGACTAGCTTTTTAGCCAGTTCGACATACTCGTGGGTAGCGTCTTCCAGGCGGATCTGAGTCAAAAATGGAAGCATAGCTTGTATTTCCTCTGTGTAAAGCAGGCAAAATACCTGTAAGCAATTCAAAAGACAAAATGAAGGAATTTGCTCCAAACTACTCTTGGACTGGCGACCCGGTTGCTTGCTCAGTCCCTCCATAGGTTGCTAAAGCTTGTTTGAGAGTCCTGAGTTCTTGTAGCAACTCTTGAGTTTCTTGCTCGAATGCTTCATACTTGGCTAGCGTTTTTTTCAGAATCTTGACTTCCTTACGCAGTTCATAAATATTTTTGTGTACCTCATCTACTTCGCTGCGTGCAGGGATATTCATCAACCTCAGCCACAATTCCATCAGTTCTTGCTGATAGATTCTGTAAGTGTTGAGGGCGTTGAGAAACTGACCCCGAACCTTAAGGTTATCTTCACTACAAAACTCCTGCTCGAAAACCTCGTCAGCGACGCGGCTCCAAATATCCTGAAATTGCCGCCAGTCCTGAACCGTTTCGCCTCGCTCAGCCAGAGAAACTAATTCTTTGATCAACTCTTCAAAAGAACGAATCTGGATGTTGGCTAGCACTATTTGATAGTTGGCAGTCGCCTGATAGAGATCTGTCCAGGCATCATAAGCTCGCACCAGTTTGCCGTTCAACTCGCGGGTAGGCCCCAAAACGGGACTCTGCATCAGACTGCCGAAGGTTTCTTCGTACAGCAAGTTCCAGTAGAGGTTATTGAGTTCGATCCAAGGTTGGGCAGTTCCCGTGACCGTCTTCCCAAGGGGGCCGGCGGACGATGTGAGAGCAGATATCCAAAGCTGGTTAAACTTTAGCGTTTCTTTGATGTAAAGCTGCCACAACTCCGCTCCATCTTGACTAATTTTGAGCGTACCCGTAGAAAACTCGTCAAACTGCTGGCGCATTTGCTCTGTGTATTTGTTCAATAACTGCTGCCAGTCTTCACCCGATTCAACCTTGGGAAAAATGTCCTTCCAAGCTGTGAACGATAGTCTGAGAAAGCGCACGAATAGTTCTTGGTTATCCGCAAATCGCTGGGCAACAAATTTGAATGCGGGTTTGGTGCTATCGGCAGGTTCGGCAGTCGGCGCTAACCCCATCATGTTAAACCAGCTTTTCCACATCTGAGTTCCCGTCTCAGTCCAAGTTTGCACGAGATGATTCGTCGTCTCGCTCCAGTGAGTTGTTGTTTTTTCCATATTTGATTTAACTTTCTCATCCGAATTTTTGGAGAAAAAATTTGAATTCGTTGTTTAAATAGACCGTTAATTCTATTTTCGCTCAATTTATGCTTTGATGTCTG
>CAYTUO010000468.1:0-3414 GCA_964441015.1 uncultured Pleurocapsa sp. | reverse complement strand
CGGGATTTCTCGCAGTTACCAAGAATCTCTCTCGATTGCTGGACGGATTGGCTATCCGGTTGTAGTACGTCCTTCCTATGTTTTGGGTGGACGGGCAATGGAAATCGTCTACTCTGACGAAGAACTGCAACGGTACATGACCTATGCGGTACAGGTAGAACCCGACCATCCGATCCTAATCGATAAGTTCCTCGAAAACGCGATCGAAGTCGATGTGGATGCTTTGTGCGATGCCACAGGAAAAGTCGTCATTGGCGGCATCATGGAACACATCGAAGAAGCGGGCATCCATTCTGGCGACTCAGCTTGTTCTATTCCTTTTACCTCTTTACCTGAGAGTGCGATCACAACGATTCGCCAGTGGACAACAAAACTTGCCCAGGCGCTAAAAGTTGTAGGGCTAATGAACATTCAGTATGCCGTACAAGGAGAACAAGTCTACATCCTAGAAGCTAATCCTCGCGCCTCTCGGACTGTTCCTTTCGTTTCTAAAGCAACAGGAGTTCCTCTGGCCAAGGTGGCTTCCCTCGTCATGTCGGGTAAAACCTTAGAATCTCTGGGCGTTACTTCAGAATACGTTCCCCAACACATCGCCGTTAAAGAGGCTGTATTGCCCTTCGAGAAGTTTCCAGGTGCAGATACCCTACTGGGGCCAGAAATGCGGTCTACGGGCGAAGTAATGGGGATTGACAGCGATTTTGGCAAGGCATTTGCTAAGGCAGAAATTGCGGCAGGGGTGCGCCTCGCGACTCAAGGAACCGTATTTGTTTCGATGAGCGATCGCGATAAAGTAGCTACTGTTCCCGTCGTTCAAGATTTAATTAATTTGGGATTTAAAGTAGTAGCAACGGCTGGAACTCGTAAAGTCTTACAAGAACATGGAATCGATAATGTAGAATTAGTCCTGAAACTCCATGAAGGTCGTCCTCACGTCATTGATTGGATTAAAAATAATTGGATTCAATTCATCATCAATACTCCGAGTGGCGAAGAATCATTAGCTGATGGACGGTTAATTCGTCGCACGGCCTTGGATTATAAGTTGCCGATTATTACTACGATTGCTGGTGCTAAGGCGACTGTTGCGGCCATACGTTCCTTGCAGTCCGAACCTTTAAATGTTAAAGCTTTGCAGGATTATATCGCCTAGAAAAAAGCGATCGAGACAAACGGTATAAAATGTTTCTAGTTGCGCCAAGAGCGCATCCTATTTGATCGCAGCTTACGCAAACCAATGCAAATTAGAAGAAGACCTCCCAATCCCTCCGTTGAAGTAGAAAACCTCTGCTATACCGTTAAAGTGCCAGATGGAGAAGCGCAGCATATTTTAGAAGAGATTGTCTGGTACAAAGAAAAAGAAGTTGATCGCCTGCGCGATCGCTCGCCTCTGCTAGAATTGCAAAAGCAGGTAAAAGATTTACCGCCTCCTCGCGACTTTCTTGGCGCACTCAAGCAAGGTAAAACGCAACCCGCTTTGATTGCAGAAGTCAAAAAGGCCTCTCCTAGTAAAGGAATCATCCGAGCAGACTTCGATCCGGTTGAGATTGCGCTTGCCTATCAACAAGGGGGAGCGAGTTGCTTGTCGGTACTGACGGATGAAAAGTTCTTTCAGGGAAGCTTTGAAAACCTAGCCTTAGTCCGTCAGGCAGTCGATTTACCTCTATTGTGCAAGGAATTTGTGATCTATCCCTACCAAATTTATCTTGCCCGTAGCAAGGGGGCCGATGCCGTTTTGCTGATTGCTGCGATT
The DNA here is from genome assembly GCA_964441015.1 of uncultured Pleurocapsa sp. Taxonomy (GTDB): domain Bacteria; phylum Cyanobacteriota; class Cyanobacteriia; order Cyanobacteriales; family Microcystaceae; genus Hydrococcus. The sequence goes on along the minus strand of CAYTUO010000468.1, from coordinate 1,664 downwards.
TTGAGCGATAAAGATTTGCAGTACTACGTCAAGATTATTAATGCCTTGGGGATGGTAGCTTTAGTTGAAGTACATACCTTGGCTGAGTTAGATCGGGTATTGGCGATCGCAGGTGTTCAATTAATAGGAATTAATAATCGCAATCTAGAAGATTTTTCTCTCGATTTGCAAACCACTTGTCAATTGCTAGAAGCGCGGCGAGAACAATTACAACAGCGAGGAATCTTAGTTGTGAGCGAATCTGGATTGCATTCACCTGCCGATCTCAACTTAGTTAAAAATGCAGGAGCAGATGCCGTTTTAATCGGAGAATCCCTTGTCAAACAAAACGATCCCAAGGAAGCGATCGCGTCGCTGTTTATTAATTAAAAATCTTGGCAATTTAAGGAGGCGACAGTTAAAATTTTTATGAATTTAACTTAGCTCCCCCATATTTGTCAGCTAAATTGCAAAAACTTTCTTGGCAATTCTTGCTGGCTTTTTTTAAGCCTATCAAAAGTTTTATGGAACCACTTCCTCTCCCCTCTCATATTCACTATGAATTACTGCTTCAGTTATTGGAGCGCAAAACTTTATTTGCCGCTAATCAAAACCCTGTTGTTCGAGAACAAGTGCAGCAACTGATCGTCACTCTGCGTAAAGCACTAGCACAGCAAAAGCAATTAGAAGCTATCTGCCAACAAACTTATCTATCATTTGAATACCGTTGGTCCCTCAATAGCACGAATCCAGAAGAATCACCCGATTTACTAGATAGTCAAACACAATCCATGAAGGAATCTTGAAGTAAGAATTAATTATTCGGGAGTCAAACTATCTTGGTCTTTATATTTTAATTAACACTAACAATTCTTCATCTTGATTTCTAGCTTGCCTGAAGCAAAAAAATAGGATAAAATGAAGGGTTTCCCGCTTAAATTAAGGCTTGGGGAATGCGGTTAGTTACTGATTGAGAACGCTGAAACAGAGGAATAATCTAATGGAAGACAAGAATATGCTAATGATTCCGGGCCCTACGCCAGTCCCCGAAAAAGTTTTGTTGGCGATGGCTAAACATCCTATCGGTCACCGAAGTGGAGACTTTAGCAAAGTTATAGCAGAATTAACCGAACATCTCAAATGGCTGCACCAGACCCAGAATGATGTTCTAATGTTAACCGTTAGTGGAACTGGGGCAATGGAAGCAGGAATCATTAATTTCTTGAGTCCGGGCGATCGCGTTTTGGTGGGAAATAACGGTAAGTTTGGCGATCGCTGGGCGAAAATGAGCAAAACTTTTGGCTTGCAAGTAGAAGAAATTACTGCCGAATGGGGCAAACCCCTCGCTCCCGAAGCTTTCCGCGAAAAACTAGCAGCCGATCGCGACAAACAAATCAAAGCCGTAATTGTCACCCACTCAGAAACTTCGACGGGGGTGATCAACGATTTAGAAACTATCAACAAATCCGTCAAAAACCACGGAGAATGCTTAATTATCGTCGATGCCGTCACCAGCTTAGGCGCGACGAATGTTCCCATCGATGAGTGGGGTTTGGACGTGGTTGGTTCGGGATCGCAAAAAGGCTATATGATTCCGCCAGGGTTGGGTTTTGTGGCAGTCAGCCCGAAAGCCTGGAAAGCCTATGAAACGGCAAAAATTCCCCGTTTTTACCTAGATTTAAAGA
>CAYTUO010000467.1:0-3435 GCA_964441015.1 uncultured Pleurocapsa sp. | reverse complement strand
GTTGCGGTACTCTTAGAGTACAGAATCCAGCTTTTTCAAAGGCTGGAGATGTCAAAAAGATCCTGCCCTCCGTTTCCTGAGTGCCTGTCGCCTGGGGAAACCCCAGGCGTTTATACGGCACGTCTCCCGTTAAGCAAGAGCGGCTGTAACGGGAGTCTCCACGGAGGTTGAGAGATGATCTTATTCGCTGCCATTCAATCGAGCAGTATCTTCCGAAATTTGAAGATGTTGTGGAGTGCCTTGCTGGTAGGGATGGGACTTATTCTACCCGCCATCCCCGCCAAAGCAGCAGAACAGGTGATTTTGAAGTACAGTGTTTTACAAGAATCTATCTCGGTTTCTGAATTAAGTACCTTTACCAGTACGGGTGAAATGTCTCCCTCATTAGAGCGATATTGTGAAATGGCTAATAAGGAACCAGAAGAACTCCGACAAATCCTGATTCAAGAAGTCGAAGTCGATCCCGTCCTACTTTCAAAAATCCTGAATAGCTTCCCTGGAGAATTCTTACTCGATCGCGCGAGCGAAATTGTTCACACGCCTTCAGAAAGCGCCAGTCGGCAATCTCTACGGGGAGCTTTAGTGAATTCTGCGCTGCCAGATGGCAACGTTCGGATTATTGAAATTTTAGAAAATTATCCCACTGCTGAAGTTCACGTAGAAGGCGATCGCCTAGTCGAACTCTACAACACAATCAATGGAGTTGTCGGGCAGCTATCTTATCTCAAACTATAGCCGGTAAGCTTTAATAAGCTAAGGTGGCTAGCGTATCTCGAAGATAGCGGTTAATTTGCTCGTCTAGATTAGCTTTAGCTAGCTCGTTGGTTACTTGTTCTTCTTGCCAGCGCTTGAATCCAGAACTGACGGCGATCGCTTGCTTCAGACTTTCCCAAATCTCGCGATCTTGTTCAAACGGACGGTTAGGAGAAATCGTTGGGCTTGCCATCTGCGTTCTTTAATAAGTGTTCTTTCCTCTATAGGATAGCCTAGATACTTCTGGCTAATGCTGTATAGTGTTTTACACCTGCTATATTTTTCTGGCTAATCGTTGTCAGAATTTACGGTAGTCTAAAAATCATGACAAATTTATTACAAGGGCTGAGCATCTTCCTCATCGGTATGATGGGGACGGGAAAAACCACCGTAGGTAAAGTCTTGGCGCAACACCTGGGCTATCGTTTTTTAGATACAGATGTTTTTATCGAGAAAGTGGCTGGTCAAACTATCAGCGAAATTTTTGCCCAGGAAGGAGAAAACTATTTTCGAGAACTGGAAACGCAAATTCTCGCCGAATTATCTGCATATACCAGAAGTGTTATTGCCACGGGTGGCGGAATTGTCATGCGCTCTAAAAACTGGAGCTATCTCCATCATGGTTTAGTTGTTTGGTTAGATGCTCCTGTAGAACTCCTCCAGAAACGGCTAGCAGAAGACAATACTCGACCTCTGCGAGACAACTTACCTTCTCTGTTGGAGAAGCGACAACCTCTGTACGAGCAAGCCGATCTTCATATTTTAGTTGAGGAAAATCAAACCCCCGAAGAAATTGTTGCTCATCTAATTGAGAGAATTCCAACAGTTCTCAAACCCAAGCCATAAGCTGTCAGGCATCTAGGTTGCGCCCTTGACTGAAAAGGGAGACAAGGAGAATATTAACTTCTGCATAGCTGTCTTCTCCCTTTCGATCCCCCTCCCGTCCCCCTTGTCCCCTTGTCTCCCTTGTCTCTAATCACCAATCACCAATCACTGATAACTGATAACTGAACGCTGTTAAAGCAACTCCCTTACATCAGACACTTCACCGGTGACAGCAGCAGCAACGACCATCGCCGGACTCATTAGTAAGGTGCGTCCCGTTGAAGAACCCTGACGACCTTTAAAATTCCGGTTGGAGGATGAGGCACTAATTTGATCGCCTTGAAGTTTGTCGGGATTCATTGCCAGACACATAGAACATCCCGCTTCTCGCCATTCAAACCCTGCTGCGAGGAAAATTTGGTCTAATCCTTCCGCTTCTGCTTGCTGTTTGACCCGTTCCGAACCAGGGACGACAAATGCTTTAACGCCTTCTGCTACCTGCCTTCCCTTGGCAAATTTTGCTGCTTCGCGCAGATCGCTAATGCGTCCGTTAGTACAGCTACCGATAAAGCAGACATCGACTTTTGTCCCTTTAATCGGTTGTCCTGGGTTTAATTTCATGTAGCTGTAAGCTTCTTGGGCAATAGAGCGATCGCCTTCTGCTAGGATTTCTGGAGTAGGAATCGATTCGTTGACCCCAATCCCTTGACCTGGCGTAATTCCCCAGGTGACTGTCGGTTCGATTTCACTGGCATTAAATCTGACGACATCATCATAGACTGCATCTTCATCGCTGCGGATACTCTTCCACCAAGCAACAGCTTGATCCCATTGGGTACTATTGGGGGAAAAATCTCTGTCCTTGAGATATGCAAAGGTTACCTCATCGGGATTCATATAACCGCATCTAGCACCGCCTTCGATCGACATATTGCAAACGGTCATCCTCTCTTCCATCGACATCTGCTCAAAGGTCGTGCCAGCATATTCATAAGCGTAACCAACTCCGCCTTTAACCCCTAACTTGCGAATAATATGCAAGATGACATCTTTGGCATAAACGCCAGGCGATAGAGTCCCATTCACTTCGATTTTACGGACTTTCAGTTTAGATAAAGCTAAGGTTTGGGAAGCTAGAATATCGCGGACTTGAGAAGTGCCGATCCCCAACGCGATCGCGCCAAATGCGCCATGAGTAGAGGTATGAGAGTCACCGCAAGCGATCGTCATTCCGGGTTGGGTTAACCCTTGTTCTGGTGCAATGACGTGGACGATGCCTTGATTGCCAGAACCAATATTATAAAAGCGAATTCCATAATCTTTAGCATTATTCTCGATCGCCTGCATCATCTGTTCAGCGAGATCGTCGAGAAACGGACGTGCTTGATTTTCTGTGGGAACGATGTGATCGACTGTGGCGACGGTGCGTTCTGGATACAATACTTTTAGTCCGCGATCGCGCAGCATGGCAAAAGCTTGAGGACTGGTGACTTCATGGATTAAATGTAAACCAATAAATAACTGAGTCTGACCGGAAGGTAAGATTCTAACAGTGTGTAAGTCCCAAACTTTATCAAATAGCGTTCCTTTACTCATGGAATTAGTCTTAGCTTCTAGAGAGGTAAAGCTTTCAATATATTTTTCGATCTTAGCTTTTAACAGTTATCAGTGAACAGTTATCAGTTATCAGTGTCAGGAGTTCAGGAGTTCAGGAGTTCAGGAGTTCAGGAGTTCAGGAGTTCAGTAGTAAATATTCTTCATTTTCCCCCGATTTTGAATTTTGGATGAAAGGATTGATCCACTCACCAATCACTGATAACTGATAACTGGTAACTGGTAACTGATAACTGCTCCCCA
>CAYTUO010000466.1:0-3447 GCA_964441015.1 uncultured Pleurocapsa sp. | reverse complement strand
AAACACTTACTTTCTCCGTAATTAACACCACTTAGAACTTAACCGAACCGTATTGACTACCCTCTAGCTAGTATCGAACGAGCCAACGCGATCACGAAAGCAAAAAATCTCAACTCAGGACAAACCAACGCCTTGCTCCACATGGCAAACTGCCGAGATGCCATCTTGTTAATCCAAGGGAATGCAGGTGTAGGAAAAACCTATACCATGAAAGCCTTAAAAGAAACGATTGGCGATCTCCCCATCCGAGGGCTTGCTCCTTCGGCGGCGGCAGCCGACATCCTACAAACAGAAAGCGCTCTTGACTCTCAAACCCTTGCCAGTTATCTGCTTATCCCCAACGAGCGACTGCCAAAAAATGAACTCCTTCTGGTAGACGAAGCGGGAATGCTTTCAACGAGTCTGATGGAACAGCTTTTAGAGAAAGCTCAAGCTACCAATAGCCGAATCATTCTAGTTGGAGATACTAAGCAACTAGGTGCAATTGAAGCGGGCGCACCTTTCAAACTCCTTCAAAACCAAGGCTTCCCCACCGCCATCATTGACCAAAACCTAAGAGTTCGCGATCCATCCCTCAAGCAAATTGTTGACTTGATGGCAACTCACGAAAAAGATGAAGAGAGCGTTAACCAAGCTTACCAGAAACTAGATAGCCAAGGGAAAATTCAACAAATAACAAACGAGTCAGAACGCATAGATGCGATCGCCCTCGATTACCTAAGCCGACAAAAAGAAGTTCGCTCCAAAACTCTAATTTTGGCTGGTACTAACGCCGATAGACAGGCAATTACAACGGCAGTCCGCTCTGGGTTAATAGCAGAAGAAACATTAGGCAATGAAAGCTTAATAATTCAAACCCTTCGACGAAAAGACCTCGATAAGTTTGCCATTACTCAATCCTATCATTATCAAAGAGGAGATGTCATCAAATTTCCAACTGAGAATGCTCAATTTAGTAAAGACTTTTACTACCGCGTCAGTGCCGTTAACCCCCAAACCAACACAGCGACCCTAATTGACACAGCCGGAGTTGATTATACTCTGCCTCTAGACAAATACAAACAACGAGAAGTTTATCAAGTTCAACAAATAGACATTCGACCAGGCGAGCAGATGCGTTTCACCAAGAACCTTCGCACCTCTGACTATAAACAACTGAACGGACAGCGTTTCACTGTATCTGGGTTTACCCCTGACGGTCAAATTACCTTACTCACAGAAGGGAAAACGTTAGATGTTCCTCCTTCTCAATTACTTCACAGCGATTATCGCTACGTCGATACGGTTCATAGCAGCCAGGGACAAACTGCCGACTATTGTATCTACTCGGCCTCTCCTGCTAATAGCCTAATCATTGGACGAGAGAGCTTTTACGTGGCAGCGAGTCGAGCTAGACAGGAATTTGTCGTCTATACTGCCAGTGCCCAAGATTTAGGAGTTACTATTCAACAGAGTCGAGCTAATGAGAATGCTTTAGATTTGATGCACTCTTCTCTACACAAAGAAGAGAAGCACTTATTGTACCGCGCTCCCAGGGAAGCAGAAGAACAGAAAGAGCCAGAAAAATTTGCCCCACATTCCCCTGCCACGTCTGCCCAAAAAGACTCAGTTCTAGAGAAAGCGTCTTCCAATCCACTCTTTCAACTAAGCGATGCCGAACTTCTTTCTTGTGTTCGCTCTGTCAACCAGTGGCAAAAAAACTGCCCGACTGAACCCTCAATGGAATTATTTGAAAGTTATCAAAAACGCATTGATAGCTTAAATCAACAGAAAGCCAACCTAGAAAAGAAATTGTCCTCAATCGTTGAAGAACTCAAACAATTAGGAAACCCCCGCTCCCTTTTCAATCCCTTTGGAGTCAAGACAGAAATCATAGAAGAAAAACAAGACTCACTTTTGTCAACCCGGATGGCTCTGGGTAACGTTGAACTTCAACTTGACCGTGCCAAAACTGACTTAACTCTTTGGCAACGAAAAGCTAGAACTTACCTAACATGGCATGAAAATTCACACACAAAAAAAATGAAGGAATTGGCAGATTTTCTAAACTCCCCACCAATTATTGAACGCCTCCAGCGACTAGAACAAGGTTATTCTATACACCAAGCTGCCCGCTATATTTTAGATTCTGAAGGTATTCAGACGGGAAACGATCGCTATGCAATTGGCAATAATTATCGAATTTCCCTCGTGGGAGAAACGATAAGCATTTTCCACACCGATCGCTCCGAACCTCTTTATCAAGCCACCGAGCGAGCCGGAATTCTAGCTCTTAGCCATTTTAACATGACCCCTTTTGATAAAAAAGTCATTGAGGCTTACGCTCAATACTTGCAACAGACTCATGAGCCGAAGTTGGATAAAGGGCCTCAACTAGGACGTTGAGAAATATCGCATCGGCGGCAAAAAGAGCAAGGTGGAGAGCCGAATATGGAGATAATACGTGGGGACTGGAAATTCATAACAATACCAAACTCCAGAAATTAAACAAAGGAAGCCGATCGCGGATGGTTCTCAAATGCTCTGGCTCGTCCTGAGATTCCCAATTGTCGATTATATTTGTCCGCACTAGGTTTTCAATCCACTCGGCTTCACCGTTGGGGGGAATGGGCGATGAAGCATTGCGGATGAGTTTACAAAGCTTTTGGGTGAGAAAAGGTTGCCCGCTCGTCCAGGCTAACACTTCTTTGAGCATTATTTGAGGATTGCTAACTTTCTCGGTCAATCCTTGCAGCAAAGGTTGCGCTTCATGCTCTTTAAAGCCTTCCAGTTGAATAGCCTGACCGATGTTGAAGGGGGTTGTCTGGATATCAGTCATTAAATCCGAAGGATTAGCCACACCAAAGAGAGCAAAAGTCAAACGTTGATACTCCCGAATGAGACTGCGCTGGTTATAGCAGGAACGAATTAAGGCAAAAAAGTCATTAACCGGGAAATTTAAGCCCAAGACGCTATCAATTTCATCGATAAAAATGACCAGTTGCTTTGGAGAGGATTCATCTTCAACACCGACTTCAACTAACAGAACTTCTTCGATAAATTCACTTAAGCGCTGAACGGGAGAAAGATCCTCTCGCTCTTGCCACCAAGCTTTTAGATTAACCTTTCCTCGTAAATTAAAACGTCTCCCTAGCTCGAAAGCTACTCCCCTATACCATTGGTCGGGGGTAACATTTTCACTGCCAATGCGGGTCAAATTGATCGGCGCACAATAAATTCCTTCGTGCTGAAGGAGGTCAAATGTGCGTACCATGAGGCTTGACTTGCCCATTTGCCGGGGATTGAGAATGTAACAAAACTCCCCACGCTTCAACGCCTTGTAGAGATAACGATCTGTGGAGCGCACTACATAAGTGGGATCGTCCATCGGCAAACTTCCCCCCACTTGATAGTCAAAAGTCGAGGGGTGTTCTGTACTTCGTAACAGGGCGTTTTCAAATACGAGTT
>CAYTUO010000465.1:0-3478 GCA_964441015.1 uncultured Pleurocapsa sp. | reverse complement strand
TTGAAACCTAGATATAGCAAGCGTTTCCAGACCATATTGCCGAAAATTACACGTATCTCGGCTCAATACCGATTTGACCATTGCCTTTGTTGACGAGCGATCGCAGATAGTCTCTTGATGCAATTCCCATCGGCTGCTTGAGTTCTGGGGCATCAATGCCACAAAATCTGACTTTTAACTCTTCTGAACCATTCGTCAGCCTTATTGTATCGCCATCGTGAATTGCGTCTCTGGTTTCTGCAACTCTCCAAACTTCTGAAGGCTTGGGAACATTTGATGTTTCAAGTGGTTCATTCGAGGTGGTGTTGTTGGAGGGCGATCGGGTGCAAGAGTAAGCAAGTAGCAGTAGGGCGATGAGTAGGGGTAGAGTGTTGAGTAGTCTTTTCATGGGTTAACTGGGAAAGGGTCATGATTAGTTTTCCCAGATTGAGGATATGAGAGCAAGTCTTGGTTGTTGTATGTATGCAAGTTAAATTTTATGAAGTGTAAAGATAAATACTCGGCTTTTTGTGCAAAATCTAGTATTTTTTCCTTTAAATCGCCATTAGTGTTGAGTAGCACTATCGCTTAACCCAAGCTACAAGAAGGGCGATCGCGAATATCAATAATAGGCTGGTGTGAAATGAGAACTAATTTTTACAACATCGCTTTCTTGATTAGTTGTATCGCTGGTGCCGGAATAGTCAGCACTCCCAACGATCCTGTTATGGCTGCCACTGTTAGTTATAACGTTTCGGGAACATTCGGCTATTTTTTCTCATCGATGATTAACTGGAAATAGATAATTTTAATGAAAAGAAATATATGGCGACTTTACAAGATGTAATTAAGAACAATCTTCAAATTTCCTATGAAGACATCGCAACGTCTTATTTAACACAAGACAAACAACTGTGTAAAGAGCTTCAGCAAATTCTCGCCAACAACAAGTTCTATAACTATGATATTGATGGACTTTATGGCAAGATTACAAGAGAAGCCTTAAGGGATTTTAAAGAGGCTTATGTACTGTCAGGAGGCGATGTTTTAGGACCAACAACGGCGGAATTTTTGCTAAGACTCGATACACTCAAACACGAAGAAAGACTGACGGCTACCTCTTCTAAAAAAGACGTACAAAGTGCAATTGTTCGGGAATGTAAACGGCAAGGGTTAACTTTGAATTCTCAAATTGCTTACGTTTTGGCAACCGTACAGCATGAGACAAACAATACATTTAAGCCTGTTCGAGAAGCCTACTGGTTAAGTGAAGAGTGGAGGAGAACACATCTGAGGTATTATCCCTACTATGGACGGGGTTATGTGCAGCTTACCTGGGACTTTAACTATAAAAAATATGGTGAGATTTTGGGGATTGATCTTCTGAGTAATCCTGATAAGGTCATGGAGCCGAATATTGCCTTATTTATCTTAGTTGACGGCATGAGTAAAGGACGCTTTACAGGAAAGAAACTGGGAACTTATGTTAATGGAAGTCGAACCAATTTTATCGGGGCAAGAAATGTAGTAAATCCAGGGGATAAAGCTGCATTAATCGCTGGTTATGCGGAAAATTGGCAGCGTCAAATTAGCTCTCTTGAGAGTGTGCCTTTAGAAGAAATTCCGGTATTAGATTTACATGAATCCCCAGATATGAGCCTGAAACTAGATGAAATAGAAAAATTATTGTTTAAACAAATTATGAGTAGCTAGAGGCTGACATTGATTCGTTATTATCTGATATTGGCACTTTCATTCTCTCTATTAAGTGCTTGTGATTTAGCAAAGACTAACCAGCAAACAGAGATTATTTCAACTTCCGCTCTCGTCTCTAGTTCTTGTAATAACAATCAAAGACTTCTGAATCCTGATTCAGAGTCAAAACCATCAGAAACTGACTTAGATCGTTATTTTCGTTTGGCTTTTAATGCAGAAACAGAAGGCAACTTTGATGTAGCGATCGCCCACTATCAAAAAGCGGCGGAAACAGCGACTTGTGAGTGCGATCGAAAACACGCTTTAGCGGGAAAACAAGCTGCACAAGAAGCTAAAGATTTATTCAATCGCTATGGAATAGCAAGTAAACCAACTCAGTTTTTTTGGAGTCGATTGCAGGAATTAACGAAAGCACTTCCTTGTGTACAAATTCAAGAATAATTCATTTTAAGAGGTAATAAAATGGCACGTTGTCCTTTTGCAGATTGGAAACCGATTTCAGGTTCTAGTGGTTCTTATTTAGGCGGCCCTTTCAAAATTGTCCATCACACTACAGAAGGTTCGACGGCAGCGGGGGCAATGGGAGCTTATAGATCTAATAAATCAGATCCTCACTTCACCGTTGATGCAACTACAATTTACCAACATATTGATACGGGTGTTGCGGCTCGTTCTCTCAAAAATCCTCCTGGTGGCGTACAAACCAACAGAGATTCAGCAGTCCAAATCGAGGTAGTGGGTTTTGCAGGTAAACCTAAAGATCGAACAACTCTAAAAAATGTAGCACGACTGTGCCGTTGGATTGAAGAAACTCATAGGGTTCCAAAAGTATGGCCGAATGGATTCCCAAAAACGGGAGCGAGAGATCCAGGCGGACATAATCGAAATGCAACAAATTGGGATACAAAAGGGGGTCATTACGGACATTGCCATGTACCTGAAAACGACCACTGGGACCCAGGTTACACGAGATCCGAGGTAGAAATCATTATGGGAGGAAGTTTAGAATCGGTAGAACTCGGACTAGAATCAGTTGCTCCTCTCATCTTGCAAGAGGAAATCAAAATTCTTGATAACCTCATCGTGACAAACTATGTTGTACCAATTTCGATAAATGCTCAAGGACAAGGCGTTATTGCGTTAGATCTTGCTTGGGAGCGAATTATTTCAGTAATTGCCAAAGCTACCAAAAACGAAGATGGAAGCTGGGTAACTTGTACAGCTTCTTTAGCCGAAGCTGACGGACAGACACTATTAGTTGCTACTGGAGGTACACCAGAAACAATGGTGACTGTTTTAGTCAAAGTATTAGACGATCTCAATCTAATAGAAGAATCGGTTGGTTGCCCTTAGTAGACATTTTTCCAGTGGTTAATCCCCCTTACCATCTCAAAATTTGCCTTTTAATCTTTACTAAAATCTGAATAGGAGAACAAAGCTCATGTTACCTGAAAGTTTTCTCAAAAACGAGGAATTATTTCAAGAATTTCTAGAAACTGATGCTCTTGAGAAATCTCGCACACGTCAGAGGGCGAATATTGCGGCAAAAAACATAAAAAATTATCTAAAAGTATTTAAGGAAAAAGGCTCGGAAGAAGCGGATAAAATTTTAACTCCAGAAGAAAAAATCTTAGCTGAAGCTGTTGTTCAAATAAAGAATCGGCCCGCGTTACTAATTCAAAATAATAAATTTGAAGAACCTAGAACCGATTATTGGAAAATTCGTTTAGAGCCGAATGGCACTAAGAAAAGCGGAAACACTTGTCAATTAAGCAGTTTGCAG
>CAYTUO010000464.1:0-3479 GCA_964441015.1 uncultured Pleurocapsa sp. | reverse complement strand
GACTCTTCTTAAAAACTAGGAAAAGAGCTAAATCATCCCACACCTATGCAACCCCGAAACTGTCGATCCCAGTGAGTGCGATCGCGAAGCTATTCACATTCCAGGGACAATTCAGCATCAAAAGCTCTCTATCCGACCACTTTGAAAACGTTAATCCTCTCAAACTTTCCCTCAACACTCAACAGCAGCAAGGAATTTTTGATGGAATTATTCACCCCCGCGATCGCGTTTAAAAGTCAACTGGGAAAAGGTACTATCTTTATAGTTAGGCTTCCCTGCGGTTGAGGGTGAAAAATGAAAAAATTGTTGTTAACTGGTGTATTGTTGCTCTTACTACCCTTGGCAGCTTGTTCAAACCGTCCTAACGAAACTTCATCGAATCTGGGAAAAGAAGTTAAGCCTTTGGTGACAGGGGCAATTCCCGACCAAGATCCCGAACAACTCCAGCGTCAGTACGCAAAACTAGCAGCCTATTTGCAGAAAGAATTGGGGATTCCCGTCGAATACAAACCCGTTACCGACTATGCAGCAGCAGTGACGGCATTCAAAGTCGGCGATTTAGATTTAGTCTGGTTTGGCGGATTGACAGGCGTTCAGGCGAGGTTGCAGGCTCCTGGTGCAGAAGCGATCGCTCAACGCGATGTTGACGAAAAATTCCATACCGTCTTTATTGCTAACAAGAAAAGTGGTCTACAACCTTTAAAAGATATCGCCGATCTCAAACAACTCAAAGGGCATACCTTGACTTTTGGTAGCGAGTCTTCTACCTCTGGGCGGTTAATGCCACAATATTTTTTGCAACAAGCTGGCATACAGCTAACCGATTTTAAAGGTCAAGTTGGCTTTTCTGGCGACCACGACAAAACCATCAAACTCGTCGAAGCGGGAACCTATGAGGTAGGTGCATTGAATGAAAAAGTGTGGAACAAGCGAGTTGAGGCGAAAGAGGTGGATTTAAACCAAGTTGATGTTATCTGGCGCACTCCCTCTTATTACGATTATCACTGGGTTATTAATCCTCAAGTGAAAGAACGCTATGGCCAAGATTTCGTCAAAAAAGTTCAGGATGCCCTATTTAAATTAGATCCAAAGGTGCCAGAACAAAAAGAAATTCTCGACTTGTTACAGGCAGGAAAATTTATTCCCACTAAAAATGAAAACTACACTCAAATTGAAAAAATTGGTCGGGAAATTGGCAAGATTAAATGATTCATGACGGCAAAAAATCCAGTTTTTGAACTGAAAAATGTCAGCCAAAAATTTGGCAAATTCGAGTCTCTTATCGATATCAACTTACAAATCTATCCTGGCGATCGCATTGCTCTGGTTGGTTCTAGCGGTGCTGGAAAAAGTACGCTGATTAGCTTGCTCAACGGCACCTTGGAACCTACTCAAGGAGAAGTCTGGATACTCGGTCGAAATCTTGCCCACTTGCGTCCCCAATCCCTACGGCAAGTCCAGCGACAAATTGGTACGATTTACCAACAATTTCATCTTGTAGACAATTTGCGAGTCATTCATAACGTCAACGCCGGACATTTAGGACGCTGGTCATTTTTCAAAGCAGCTTTTTCCTTGCTTTATCCGATAGAGATAGAAACCGTAGCAAAAGCGTTGACACAGGTAGGCATTCCTGAAAAACTATACGAACGTACTGATCGCCTTTCTGGGGGACAGCAACAACGAGTCGCGATCGCTCGTATCCTAGTACAAAATCCCGCCGCTATTCTCGCCGACGAACCTATTTCTAACCTCGATCCCGAACGAGGTCGCCAGATTATGAATTTGTTGCGTCAGTTAAGCTTGGAAACGGGTAAAACCCTAATAACCAGTCTTCATGCGTTTGAATATGCTCGAAGTCACTTTGAGCGCATCATCGGTTTGCGACAAGGATATATTTTCTTTGATGTTCCTGCTAAAGCAGTGTCAATGGAAATGGTTGAGGAATTGTATAAAACATAGAGAATGGAGAATTGGGAATGAGGGACAAGGGAGACAAGGAGACGTGGGGACGGGGAGACGGGGGATCGTCTTTGCGTGAGATAAAAAAACTTTCTTTAATTAAAAGCGAATTTGACAGTTGCTACCTGCTTAGATGAAGTAGCATTAAAAGTGATTTGACTCTGATGTATATACCCTGGAGAACCGCAAGCATCGGTTTTATACCATCCATCGGTAGACTCATAGATATTAATCGTCCTCACAGAACGAACCGGACAAAGAATGCTGCCAGTGGGTGTCGGTGTAGTTCTCACATAGGAAGGCGGATCGAACACAATAGCGACACCTGCGGATGAAGTTGGGGTTGGAGTTGGCGTTGGAGTGATAATTGGTTCTGGTTTGGGAATATCTATAGGAGAAATAGTAACTTCTGGTGTTGGTTCTGGTGTAGGTGTTGGGGAAGGAGTTTCTAATGGGGTTGGGGTTGGGGTTGGGGTTGGGGTTGATGTGGGAGAAATAGTTGGCGAACTGGGAACAACCGATGGCGGTGAAAATGAAAGTCGATTAATTGCTGCAATACCAGTAATCGTTCCTACCGTTAATCCGCCTATCACTACCCAAGGTAACAGTTTAAAAGGTTTCGAGATATCTTGAGACTGAGTTGAAACTCCTTGAGCGATCGCAGTAGACATGGAAGAGAGAGGCGTTGAAGACTCCTCAATAGACATTAGCGCTTTGAGTGCCTGGGATGCATCTTGATATCGCGCTCGATAGTATTCGTGTATCATTTTGTCTAAAATATCCGCTAGGCGATCGCTAATATTTGCCCTATTTCTCCAGATAATCTTGCCAGTAGCGAGCTCTTGAAGAACCAACGCGAATGGCTCCGGTTTCGTCTTCCCGAAGCGGGGGTGTCTCACGCTCTAAAATCAGGCTCATGGATTCATTTTCTTGTCGCCGGGACACAACGATCGTATCTTAATTCAGGTGTAACGTCGTTAACTAATTCAATCCTTGTACGCGCTCCTCGACCCGAATGAAGCTCGACAACTGATTCCAAAAACGCGATCGCACTCAAATCCTCGCCGATGGGTCTATTGCCTGCCAGGATATACTACAAATTAAGGTAGTACTACAAACGGCTCCCAAGAAGAGATTAAATCTTATTACTCCGAATAAATACTCAGGTAACCGAGAGCGTTCGCTGTTGGTTATGGCATCCAGGAGCGCAGCAGAAATGGGGATTGGCGACGATTAGCCAGATTGTCCAAAGAGTCAAGCCCACCTTCCGCACTTCACTTTGTAACACCATTAGATTACGAGAGTCAGGTGTCTTGATGGTCATCAGCAGCAAATCTCGATGTTTTTTTTCTGAGTAATAATGCTTAAAGAAAAATGAAAATGATAAAGCAGTCTTTGGTCAAATAGCCAAAGAATAAGGGTATAATCGCAAAAATCGCTGGCTTTGTATTCCCGCCCTCGGCTCCTTTCAAGGGTATGTTTTTAACATTTTGGAGTAGGGCTAAGTAAAATTACTG
>CAYTUO010000463.1:0-3484 GCA_964441015.1 uncultured Pleurocapsa sp. | reverse complement strand
AATAGCAATAGTTGGACATCATCATTCAAGAGATAACTCAAAGAAATTAAGTCCCCTAAATTCGTCCAGTCATCGCCGCGATCGCTAATGACTAATGGCGATACACTCTCATTAATTTTTCTAGCAACTTCACCATTATGATAGCTTAAATCCTTACTCCAAGAGGTGTCAGAAAAGCCATTAATTGTACAAGAAACGATAGTAATTGTCATGGCTACAGCAAAAAATACTCGCCAAAATTGTTTGCCTTGCAGAAGTAATTTAGCCATTAAGTAAGCAACTGCTAATTGTACGCCAGGAAAGCAAGGAATTAGATAGCGCGTCACCGCAGAACGTTTACCTCCTAAAATTAAATCGGGTAATGCGAGTAATAAAAATGGCACGAGAACTGAAGTTAAAATAAATAGCAAAGTCGAACGCTTAGTGTAACGATAAACAGTATAAAGAGAGACAATAATTAGTAAAATAAATGGGAGTCTTAATAAATAAGTGGTAAGATTATCAAAACCAAAGTCTATATCGACAAATAGAGAAGTAAAACTCAGAACCCAAAGTTTAATTAGATAAAGTACATCTACTCGAATATGGGCCCAATTAGTGGTATCTAAGGCCCGTTGATAATTATTTTTTATGACTAAGAACCAGGGAGTATAAAGAATACCTGTAACTGCGATCGCCCATCCATAAGATAATACTTTTTGTATCCCTACCTTATTCAATAACCAAAAACTAAATAGAAACCCTATATGTCCGATAACTGTTAAGATAAAAAAAGGATGCGTGTAAAAACCAATCGTACAGGCTAGCGTATAAAAACTCCAATTTTTCCAATTCGATAATCTTAAGGCTTTTAACAAGAATAAACTACTCCCTACTGCTGTTAAGGTGAGTAAACTATATTGGCGTGCTGTTTGAGCAAATAAAATATCAAATGGTGAGAGAGCAAGAAGAATTGTAGCCAGTATTGCCGTTAATTTTGAGTCAAATAATTCTATCGCTAAAACATAGATTAAAGGTAATGATAATAAACTAATTAATACAGGCAAAGTGCGCGAAGCTGTCAGAGAACTCCCAAATATTTGCAGCCAAAAACGAGCGATTAAAAAATATAGAGGGGGATGCTGCGGATCTTCAATAGCTAGGGAATTAATCGTATCTCTGAAAGTACTTTCTGGCTTAATTTGTTGAAATTTTTGTAAGTCCTTTCCTGAAAGCAAACGATCTTGAAATAGGGTGCGATCGAGTTCAGTGCGCGTGTAACCAGCCGCTCGCATGGTAGTATAAACTTCATCATGCCAATAGACTTTTTTATCGAGATTAAAGAAGTGAAAAAAGATGCCTAAAATTAATAAGATAGCCAGGAGCGATCGCCACCATCTTTGATGTTCTAGAAAAGTTTTCTTGGGAGATGAAAAAGATGAATTTATGGTCATTGATATTCAATTAATAGGTTTGCTTTTTTTGGAGATTGAGAAACTTGGTTAACTCAGGCTGAAATAAAAGTTTCACACTCCCTGTAGGGCCATTTCTATGTTTTGTAATAATCACTTCTGCTAGCCCTCTATCAACACTATCTGGGTGATAGTATTCATCGCGATATAACATAATAATTAAATCCGCATCTTGCTCGATCGAACCAGATTCTCTCAAATCAGACATCATCGGACGCTTATTATTTCGCGATTCAACAGCACGACTGAGTTGGGATAAAGCAATTACGGGTGTCTGAATTTCACGCGCTAATCCTTTAAGCGAACGAGTAATTCTGGATAATTCTTGCACTCGATTATCGCTACCACTTCCCTCCATTAATTGTAAGTAATCGATTAAAACTAATCCCAATTTTCCTTTATGTTCTGATTGCAACCGACGGACTTGCGATCGCATTTGCATGACCGTTAAGTTGGCAGCATCATCAATAAAAATAGGCAAGACAGAAAGGGTTCCTAATGCATCAAATAGCGGTTCTAATTCTTTCTGGGAGAGTCTGCCAGAACGCAATTTATTACTCTCAATTTCTGCTTCACTAGCCAATAACCTAAGTGCTAGCTGTTCCTTAGACATTTCTAAGCTAAAAATAGCAACTGGCAAGTTTTCCTTAGCAATATTATGAGCGATATTGAGAGCAAAGCTGGTTTTTCCCATTGACGGCCTTCCAGCAATAATAATAAGATCGGAGCGCTGGAAACCGCTAGTCATGGCATCTAGATCGTAAAAACCACAAGAAATTCCTGGCTGAGCAATTTTTTGATGGAGTTTTTCAATATTGCTAAATGTTTGAACTAATGTATCGGAAATAGGAATTAAACCCTCTTGAGGACGCTTTTGTGTCAGGCGAAAAATTTTCTTTTCTGACTCATCTAAAACGACATCTAATTCAGTTGCCGTATCGTAACCTAAATCGACAATTTCATGTCCTGCTGAAATCAACTGACGACGCAGGAATTTATCCATCACCAACGCCGCATAACGGTCAATATTAACAGCAGATACAGTGCGATCGAGCAATTGAGCTAATTTTATTGTTCCGCCTACTTGTTCTAATAGGTGATGGTCTTGCAACCAACTGGTTACTGTCATTAAATCCGTTGGTTTTCCCTGTGCGTGTAACTTCAGTGCAGCTTCATAAATCTCTCGATGAACTTTGACATAAAAGGCTTCTGGGATAAGCAGATCGACAACTCGACTAAGTGCTTCTGGATCGAGTAAAATTCCGCCCAAAATAGACTCTTCTGCTTCAATATTTTGAGGAGGTAGAGAATGCCTAGAAATCTGAGGATTAAATTCTGTCATGTGAAAGTTTTTGTAAAGGATCGATCGCTATCTCGTTCGTTTTGAGAGTTACTGTGCCAAAATTTCACTTTATTTTGTTATTAGTATAAGTAAATATGTCACCGCAAGCCTAAGAGTGGCAAGCCTTCCGCTCCAATTTAATTTATCTTTTATGTATTCAATAAGTCAGAGCAAATCGCTAAAGTCACCTGTCTTGTTATTAAGCGATCGGCAGGATAATGCACTCTATGAAGCTAAGCAACAAGGACGCGATCGCACCATCGCACGGGCGTTCAAAAGCCAAGAAAGCTAAGCATCAGGATCTATGAGCAGCATAATCTCGATTTTCTTTGAAAAAGATAAAAATATGCCTGATTATTAAATTTTTTGAGAATTTATACCATTGAGGACTAATTTTCGCTAATCTAAACAAGGAAGAGTATTTAATCGCGCATTGAACCTGAAAAAGGAGCGGAGCTTCTATGTCAGACCTAAATCGTGGGATCATGAAGTTCGAGGGAGCCGATAAGCCCAAAATTGTTGCTATTTCGTCATTTCTCGTCTTAGGTGCGATCTTGGCTTTAATTTTGTGGGCGCTGAAAGTTGCCTATGTTGTCAACTAGCGGCGAATAACTCACTCAAACCTGATTATTTGACGTGAATACTCCCACCACTAAACCCTGACGGGTTCTAGTGTGGGCTTCCTACCAAC
>CAYTUO010000462.1:0-3491 GCA_964441015.1 uncultured Pleurocapsa sp. | reverse complement strand
AGATTGCTGTACTTCCCATCACTGATTGGTTTCAACCCGATTGTCACCCCGTCAGTTTTTCATCCCTTTTTCCTTCGGGTAAAGAATTGGCGTGTTGATATAATTCAAGATCTAAAGGTAAGCTTTTTTTGCCATCATATAGATGAGTTGTTACTATTACTATCCCCTTATCTGTTTTGCCAATTTCTCCGATGTATTGTCTTCCCACTCCCGCTGTAAAATTACCGCTTTTCCTGTGTCCTGAGTCGTCTAAAATTAAGGAAAATCCTTGATTGATTCTGGTTTGGGAACATTGGTTCATCACTTGAAGACGACGCTCATTCACCGCCATCGCCGACCAAGGGGCATCGGTCATAAAATGATGTAATCGATTGTAAACGACACAAATGGCGTTTTCAGCCATTTGAGTGAGGTTTTTTCTCTCACTTTCTCCCAATAAGCCCCCTAAATAATGCCTAAACCCATTTTTTTGCGCTTTAGTTGTGAAACAATCATCAAAACGCTGACACCATTTTTCAAAACATGGGGGCATGGCCCCAGGGGTTGTCTCTCTCATCGGGTTAGTCTATACGTGAAATGCTTATCTGTTAAGCATTATAATCTTATTTGACTTTTGAGATTGTTTAAGTCCCACTTTGACTATCATCCCGTAGGGATGCAACGCCGAGTTTTCGAGCTACTGAGTCAGTGGTAAGTTGAAAGACTGTTTGACCACTTGAGTACATAAACGGTACAATAAGAAAAAGAGCGGAATTAAACCGATGGATGCAATTACCTACACTCAAGCCCGAAAAAACTTTACTTCCGTTATGAACCAAGTTTGTGATGACCATGCTCCGATTATTATTACTCGTCAATCTGAACGTCCTGTGGTTATGATGTCTCTGGAAGATTACACGGCGCTCGAAGAAACGGTGTACTTGCTGAAAAGCCCTGTCAATGCACAGCGTCTCTACAAAGCCTTGGAACAATTAAAAGAAGGCAAATATCAAAAACATGAATTACTTGAAGAGTAATGTCAAATGGACATTATGTTTTTAGATGATGCTTGGCAAGATTATTTGTATTGGCAGAAAACCGATAAAAAAATACTCAAACGTATCAATGAATTAATTAAAGATGTGCAGCGATCTCCCTTCGCAGGAATTGGCAAACCAGAATCTCTCAAGTTTGATCTGTCTGGGCTTTGGTCTCGTCGAATCACCCAAGAACATCGTCTCATTTATCAGGTTAAGGACGATTATATTATTATCGTTCAATGTCGCTACCATTACTAATTTGAGCGAAGAATCCTCGCACTTCTAGGGCGCGCAGTGTCAATCAAGATCCACAGAATCGCTCAGATACTTCGCTACAGTTTGCACGTCTTTATCGCCGCGTCCCGAACAGTTAATCACAATCCGAGGACTGCCTTTTAATTGAGGACAAAGCGTTTCTAAATAGGCAAAAGCGTGGGAAGTTTCTAAGGCAGGAATAATCCCTTCCAATTGGGAAACTCGCTGAAATGCCTCCACTGCTTCTCGGTCAGTAACGCTGTAGTATTCAGCGCGATCGCTATCTTTAAGATAACTGTGTTCTGGCCCAACTCCAGGATAATCCAAGCCTGCACTAATCGAATGTGCCTCTACGACTTGTCCTTCATCATCTTGCAATAAATAACTCATAGCCCCGTGTAACACTCCAGGACGACCGTGAGTTAACGTCGCTGCGTGTTTTCCAGTAGCTATCCCTTCTCCTGCTGCTTCTACCCCAATTAACCGCACCGAGAGGTCTTTGACGAACTCATAGAACAGTCCCATCGCATTAGAACCGCCACCCACGCAGGCAATGAGGATATCTGGCAAACCGCCCCATTTTTCTAGCGCTTGAGCGCGAGTTTCTTGTCCTATCGCTCTATGAAAATCCCGCACTATCATCGGATAGGGATGGGGTCCCGCCACAGAACCAAGGATGTAATGAGTCGTTTCTACATTTGTCACCCAATCTCGAATCGCTTCAGAAGTGGCATCTTTGAGCGTTCCTGTTCCTGCTGCGACAGGTTGAACGGTTGCCCCTAGCAAGTTCATCCGAAAGACGTTTAATTTTTGTCGTTCCATGTCGTGAACGCCCATGTAGATGACGCATTCGAGACCAAAGCGGGCGCAGACTGTTGCCGTAGCAACTCCATGTTGACCCGCGCCAGTTTCCGCGATGATGCGCTTTTTGCCCATGCGCTTTGCGAGTAAGACTTGAGCGAGGGCATTATTGATTTTATGAGCGCCTGTATGGTTTAAATCTTCGCGTTTGAGATAGATTTGCGGGCCAGTCCCGTCAGGTCGTCGGTAACGAGTGGTGAGGCGTTCGGCAAAATACAGAGGGCTAGGTCTTCCCACATAATCCCGCAGCAATTGTTGCAGTTCCTGCTGGAATTCGGGATCGTCTTTGTAGCGTGCATAAGCCGTTTCCAGTTCGCTGAGGGCGGGCATTAGTGTTTCGGGGACATATTTGCCGCCATAACGACCAAAGCGCCCAAAAGCATCGGGATATTGAGTTTCTGTATTAGCTTGGGATGAGGAGATAGGAGTAGTAGTCACGGTAAGGGCTGAAAAACTGATACAGAGCTTATTTTGACACTCCCGCCGTCTATATGGGGGATTCTTGCTTCATCGGGTTTGTCTAGTTTAAAGTCATCTCTAACTCTAAACCCCGTCCAGATTCCCCTCCACAAGCCTCTGTTTAACGTCCACTGGCTGCCCGACAGCAGACATCAAAATACTCGATTATGATTCGATTTCCCATTTACAAACTATGTCGCCCCTGTTCTCAGGTATTTCATTTTGGTCGAGCATTTTGTCTGGCGAGAACCACCAATCTTGCCTCTCATCGCACACTTGGGTGCGTTGGCTTTTCGATCATACCATGCCTATGACCGCCATTCACCGCGTCTTGAACGAAGCGAAGGATCGATCAGGTGTCCTTTGAGGGAAGAAGATAGAACGTCACCGAGAAAATCCACCTGTTAATCTAGCTAAAGTGAATTATGTTAGTAGTTATGGGTTAGTGGGTCATCAGAACTTCGACTAACCACTAACTGTTAAGCGATAACAAACAATCATGTCGTCCAAGCAAAAGCCTTCTTCTCAGAATCGAGCCGTTTACCAAGAATTTGGCAAGATAGATAATTCAGAGGCACTAGAACGAGCCGTTCCAGAATTACCGCCGAACCAACAAAATTTGCGGGTGCAGACTTCCAAATCGGGACGTAAAGGAAAAACGGTGACAATTATCACTGGCTTTCAGTGCAAACCAGAAACATTAGCCAAGTTGCTCAAGCAGTTAAAAACTCAGTGTGGCAGTGGCGGTACTGCTAAAGAAAATACACTAGAAATTCAGGGCGACCATAAGCAAAAAATTGGGCAATTTCTGACAGAATTGGGATACAAGGCCAAAATTAGCGGCGGTTGAATCGGCAAGCCTTGGTGATTGGTGATTGGTGATTGGGAGTGTGGGAA
>CAYTUO010000461.1:0-3508 GCA_964441015.1 uncultured Pleurocapsa sp. | reverse complement strand
TGGTTAGGTTCTAGGTCTCCTGTGACGCGAATAACGTATAGATCGCGCTTGGGGCTGATCAGAACGAGACCATAATTTTCATCAATTTCTAACTCCCTGATTCCGGAAAGTTGTTTGACATATTCCAAAGAATTATTAGGAGGTTGGAGGTGAAGAGTAACGAGGTACTGCATAGTTGAAGAAGTCTTGGGACAACTGGGTTCATTATCTTTCCACAAGACAGATAAGGGCTTCTGTACTTATTCTAGTCGCGATCACTTTGGCAAATTCGGAAGATTAATTTTGCTCCATCGCAGATCTAGAGCGATCGAGAGTATTAAAATTTCCTACCTGACTTGAGAAAATGTTTGATTCTTTAGGGCGATCGGTCTTAAAAATAGAGTTGAGTAACAACAAAAAAGTGGCAAAGTGATTATGTCGCAAGCAACCATTGAATCAATTCTTCAGGAGAAGCGGTTATTTTCGCCATCTCCTGAGTTTTCCCAACAGGCACAGATCAAAAGCCTAGAAGAGTATCAACAACTCTACGAGAAAGCCAAAGCCGATCCAGAAAGCTTTTGGGCCCAATTAGCCGAACAAGAATTACACTGGTTCCAGAAATGGGACAAAATTCTCGACTGGCAACCCCCTTTTGCTAAATGGTTTGTCGGCGGGAAGATTAATATCTCTTACAATTGTCTAGACCGACACCTGACCACTTGGCGCAGAAACAAAGCTGCTTTAATCTGGGAAGGAGAACCTGGAGACTCGCGCACCCTGACCTATGCCCAGTTGCATCGAGAAGTCTGCCAGTTTGCCAATGTCTTGAAACAGTTGGGGATAAAAAAGGGCGATCTCGTCGGCATTTATATGCCCATGATCCCCGAAGCGGCCATTGCCATGCTAGCCTGTGCCCGAATCGGTGCGCCCCATAGCGTGGTTTTTGGTGGCTTTAGCGCTGAAGCCCTCAGAGATCGCCTGGTCGATGCCCAAGCAAAATTAGTCGTGACGGCGGATGGCGGTTTCCGCAAAGATAAAGTGGTTCCCCTCAAAGAACAGGTAGACAGGGCACTAGCCGATAATAGCGCTCCTGGTGTCGAAAAGGTTCTAGTCGTGCAGCGCAGCAAAGAACCTGTTCATATGCAAGAAGGACGAGACTACTGGTGGCACGAACTGCAAAAAGGCGTTTCCGCAGATTGCCCCGCAGAACCGATGGACAGCGAAGATATGCTGTTTATTCTCTACACCAGTGGCAGCACGGGGAAGCCCAAGGGAGTCGTCCATAGTACCGGAGGCTACAACCTTTACACCCACATGACAACTAAATGGATCTTCGATCTCAAAGATACCGATGTTTACTGGTGTACGGCGGATGTGGGCTGGATCACGGGGCACAGCTACATCGTCTACGGGCCGCTCTCTAATGGTGCCACAAGCCTCATGTATGAAGGAGTCCCGCGTCCTTCTAATCCTGGCTGTTTCTGGGATGTCATTGAAAAATATCAAGTCAACATTTTCTATACCGCACCGACTGCCATCCGCACCTTTATCAGAATGGGAGAAGAAATCCCCAAAGCTCGCGATCTCTCTTCCCTGCGCTTGTTAGGAACGGTAGGCGAACCCATTAACCCCGAAGCTTGGATGTGGTACCATCGCGTCATTGGAGGCGAGCGCTGCCCCATTGTCGATACCTGGTGGCAAACCGAAACGGGCGGCATCATGATTACGCCACTACCGGGGGCTATCCCCACTAAACCAGGGTCTTGCACCCGTCCTTTCCCTGGTATCATTGCCGATGTGGTCGATTTAGATGGCAATCCTGTTGGCGACAATCAGGGAGGCTATCTGATCGTCAAACATCCCTGGCCGAGCATGATGCGGACTGTTTATGGCGATAGCGATCGCTTCCGTCGCAGTTATTGGGAGCATATTCCGCCCAAAGACGGACACTACGTCTATTTTGCCGGCGATGGTGCCAGACTAGATGAAGAGGGCTATTTCTGGGTCATGGGGCGCGTTGATGACGTGATTAACGTTTCCGGCCACCGTTTGGGAACGATGGAAGTCGAATCCGCCTTAGTTTCCCATCCTGCTGTTGCGGAGGCGGCGGTTGTGGGAAAACCTGACGAACTCGTCGGCGAGTCCATTTTTGCCTTTGTGACTCTCGAAGGCAACTACAGTCCCAGTGAACCCCTTGCCAAAGAACTCAAACAGCACGTCGTTGAAGAAATCGGCGCGATCGCTCGTCCGGGAGAAATTCGCTTTACCGATGCTTTGCCCAAGACGCGATCGGGTAAAATTATGCGTCGTTTGTTACGCAACATTGCCGCAGGTCAAGAAGTTGCAGGCGATACCTCAACCCTTGAAGACCGCAGCGTGTTAGAGAAGTTGCGCGAAGGTGCCTAATATCAATCGGGTGGGTTATCATGCCCACCTAAAAAAATATTAAATCTCGTTACGAATTTTTAGATAAGCCTTTCACTCGATCCACTATCTTCGATACGATCGCCAATGTTGTTGCCGTTGCGATCGAGATTAACAATGAGTCTAAAAATTGTTCAGAATTACGATGCTAGTTTTTCTCTAGAACCTGATGCTAAAGAAACTCTATTTAGCTTATTAACTAGTGCAGCATTTCTTGAGCAAATCACTCAACAATTACAAGGCACGTCAGTTGAATTTACCGAATTACTTTTTCAACCCGTTCCCTACAGTTTGACAACTCCCAAAGGAATGCCCGCCGAATTTGAGCAATATCATAATTCCGAAGATTACATCATCATTAACGTGCCTCCAAATTTTCTGTTCAAAGCCAAAATTTTTAAACCCAGTCGTCTTTGCGCTATTTATCGGAAAGTTGGCTAAATTCATTTAATTATTTCGGCTTTTAACGTTAGAAAAAAAACATTAAAAATTGAAAAATCTTTATGTCTACTCAAACAGAAATTTCGGCTTTAAACAGTTTAGAATATTTTCCTTATCTAGATGACAATGGTTGTATTTCTGAAAATTTATCAGGAAAAATTGGTGTTTACGCTATCTTCGACCCAGAAAAAGTATTGCAATTTGTAGGCTATTCTCGCGATATTTATCTAAGCCTTAAACAACATTTAGTGCGACAAACTCAACATTGTTATTGGCTCAAATTCCAAACTATTGCTCGTCCCAGTCGAACGGTTTTAGAAGAAATGCGCCAAGCGTGGATCAAAGAAAATGGAACGCTTCCACCTGGCAATAGCACTGACGAAGCCAAATGGACTCAGCCAATTGATACTAAACTTGCTATGACCGAGGCAGAAAAAACAGAATATCAGAAGGGCACAGAACTAGAACAAATTAAATTACTTAAAAAAATCGCGCGGCGAGTCGAAGAAGACATTCAAGGTCAACTCAAAGACCGTGGCGTTCAAATGGATCTTCGTTTTAACCCTAAATTAAAAGAGCAAGGATTGTTGGATCTCAAGTAGTAAACTTAAAATTGGGGAAATAAATATAAGGGTTTGGAGACAAATCCCAAGCCATTAAGGAT
>CAYTUO010000460.1:0-3512 GCA_964441015.1 uncultured Pleurocapsa sp. | reverse complement strand
TACTATTAGGCATTTTGTTGGATAGGAAGCTCGCGATTTATCGCGGGTAGTTCACGATCAAAAGATATCTTGCATAAATGTTTTCTGTCTCACGCTCCAGACACAGAGGCGCAGAGAAGATCGCAAAGAAACTGACTTTTGCAAGAGATCTAAAGATCTTTGCAGCTACGATCAAAAGGCGGATCTCCAGCAATTTCTCGCATCCCTTGAGTTTTTGGATTGATATTGTTTGGAAGTTGTGTGTTCTTGTTATAGCAAGCATCAGTTAGCTTTGTAGCATCACTCAAAATAGCGTATTCGAGATCTGCATTTCTCAGATCTGTTTTCTCCAGACTAGCCCCAGCTAGGTTAGCTTTTTGCAGGTTAGCACCAATTAGAGTAGCTTCATCTAGCTTAGCGCTGTTTAGGTCAACACTGTTTAATTGACCCCCACTTAGCCAAGCTCCCTTTAAGTTAATCTCCTTAAGTGGTGCATTCGTAAGGACAACTTTCGTAATGTTTGCTCCATTCAAATCGACTCTTGGGATTTCACCTTTTATTAGCTTCGACTCGTACAAAAAACGCACAAGCAATCCCTTCCCTTCACCTGAATCATTAGCTCCAGAAAAATCCTTTAGAGATTCTCCTATTACTCTGTCACGCTCTTCATCCGATAATTCCTTTTTGCCAACCAGCAGCTTAACTGCTCTGTTTGCTAGCTCCTCGACCTCACCTCCATCATCGAGTCTCCGTAAAGCGATTAATGTTTCTCCTTTTGCTGTATTCTTGGCTTGTTCGTGAGTTGGACTTTGTGGATCGTCCAAACCCCTCTGCGTTACTAACTCTGTTATGCTCTTGGCATAATCTGTAAGGACAACTTGTCTGGTACTACTTGCTTGGCTGGCTCTATCTGCATATCGCTGGATTTGAGCAATAGTCTTGATAGATTTCGGGGATTAATGCCAAGAAGCTATCATGCCTAGAAACAAATAGTCTGAAGCTTGCCTTTGGACAATATCTTGTCTTTCATCAATGAATTGGTAATTATAATAACTTTCTTAGCGTTCTCTCTGCGCCTCTGCGTCTCTGCGTGAGATTTAAATTACCCTTTTGAATGCAACTTAAAGCTACTCGCGCAGAACATAACCAACCCCTCGAACTGTTTGAATCAGGCGCTTTTCCTCTTCAGCTTCTAGTTTGAGGCGCAAATAGCGGACATACACCTCGATGATATTGGAGTCGCCCATGAAATCGTATCCCCAAACTCGTTCTAAGATTTGGTCGCGGGTTAGTACTTGACGGGGATGGGCCATTAAATATTCGAGTAACTCGAACTCTTTAGCAGTCAGTTCGATCGCTCTATTGCCACGATAAACTTCACGAGTACTGCGATTCAAGCTCAAGTCAGCAA
The DNA here is from genome assembly GCA_964441015.1 of uncultured Pleurocapsa sp. Lineage (GTDB taxonomy): Bacteria > Cyanobacteriota > Cyanobacteriia > Cyanobacteriales > Microcystaceae > Hydrococcus. Next base: position 2,122 of record CAYTUO010000460.1, on the reverse strand, counting down.
ATTGGAGCAAATCGGGGTTGTCTTCTTGAGTGCGTCGCAGGTGCGCTCGAACTCTAGCCAGTAATTCTTCTAGACTAAAAGGCTTGACAATATAATCATCGGCTCCTGCATCTAATCCTGCCACGCGATCGCTAATTTCATCTTTTGCTGTTAACAGAATAATAGGGACTTTATCCCCCGTGAGGCGCAACCGCCGGCAGATTTCTAAACCAGAGATGCCAGGTAACATCCAGTCGAGCAAAATCAGATCGGGATGGGATTCTCTAGCAGCCGTTAACCCCGACAAGCCGTCAGTTACCGTAGTAACTTGATAGCCTTCATATTTCAGTTCCAACTCAATAAACTGAGCGAGTTTGATTTCATCTTCAACGACTAAAATATGCGAAGTCATATCAGTTACCAGTTGTAGAATATCGATTCCGACTCATCGCTTCAAAATTTGGTTTCATCATAGATAAAGCAAGTCAAGGTTTGTGCTGCTGTTGGAATTGTTCTTGTCTCTCAAAATTCTACATTTCTAGAGTATAACTAACTAACTTGAGTCAAAGAACTACTGCTGTTTTGGCAATCGCAGAGGGGAAGAAGAGCGAATCGGGAGCAAAATTTGGGTCAGTTGGCGCAACTGTTCTGCCGTTCCCATACAGATGAGTAAATCGCCTGCCATGAGGACGGTATCGCCTGTGGGGCCACCGATGAGGGTGCCATCAGCACGACGAATCGCCAAGACTAAGGCACCGGATTGCGATCGCAGCCTGGCATCGCTCAAGGTTTGTCCCACGCAAGGACAAGTTTTGGGATCGATGAGAAATTCTTCCATATAAAAAGCACTATTCGTTCCCGTGAGAATGCCATCCACAAAATCCATCACTTGAGGTCTGAGGGCGGCTGCCGCTAATCGCCTACCTCCGGTAATATAGGGAGAGACGACCGCATCTGCGCCTGCTCTTTGCAGTTTTTGTACGGCTTCTTCGGTGCTGGCACGAGCGATCGCACGGATTCTGGGATTTAGGGTCTTGGCGGAGAGAACCGTATAAAGATTTTCGGCATCAGAAGTCAAAGCCGCGACAATACAGATAGCTTGGTCAATCTTAGCAGCTAAAAGCGACTCATCTAAGGTTGCGTCTCCCTGGATGACTCGATATCCAAGTCCTTTGGCTTGTTCGACTTGTTCGGAATCGGAATCAATCAGTACAAAAGGAATTTTTTCTGCCTGAAACTCGATCGCCACCTGGCGGCCCGTGCGTCCAAATCCACAGACGATGTAGTGTTCTACTAATGTTTCTATCAAGCGTCTTTCTTGCCTCCGTCGAATCCCTGCTTGAAAGTAGCCTTGAATGATCGCCTCGGTAAATCGATTGACGATATAACCAATGGTAATCAAACCCATTACGATTAAGATCATCGTAAAAAGGCGGCCACGTTCGCCCAGAGGATTGATTTCGCCAAATCCCACGGTTGCCAGCGTACTCATGGTCATGTAAGCGGCATCTAACCACGTCCATCCCTCTACTAGCCGATACCAGAGAGTGCCGATGAGGAAAACGATTCCCAAGGTAACGACACCGCCAATTAATTCTTGTCGCAGTCTCCGATATTTAAGGTCGAGTGTAGACAATGTTGTCAGGCCTCATGAAAATATGTCCTGATTGCCTTGGGTTAGTTAAGATGGATTATTGTTTAAACGCGATCAAACAGAATTTTCTGCTTGAGTGCGCTTAAAATTGCCCATAGATTTTAACGTTTGTCAGGAGTCAACCGTGAGTCCAGAAACCCTGCTTGAAAATCTCTCTGCTATTGGGGTATCTTCTTCTACCTCCTCATCTCCCTTCAATCAAGAGGAATTTGATACCTATATTATGAACACCTATGGTCGTTTTCCCATCGCCATAGAACGAGGAGAGGGATGTCGCCTCTGGGATACCCAAGGACGCGAGTATCTAGACTTCGTTGCTGGAATCGCTACTTGTACGCTAGGTCACGCTCACCCAGCGCTGATTGAAACCGTCAGCCAACAAATCCAGAAGCTGCACCATGTTTCTAATCTCTTCTATATTCCAGAACAAGGAGAACTTGCCAAGTGGATTGTAGAACATTCCTGTGCCGATCGCGTCTTTTTCTGTAA
>CAYTUO010000459.1:0-3513 GCA_964441015.1 uncultured Pleurocapsa sp. | reverse complement strand
TTTCCGAAGTATTTGTCGGTGGCGACTGTTCCTATGTCAGCGATGCACCGCAACCACCAACCGCACAGGTAGCATATCAACAAGGAAAAGCGATCGCGTATAACCTCAAAGCAATGGCAGCAGGACGTTCTACTATCCCTGCACAAGTCAATTTACGCGGCACGTTGATGAAATTAGGCATTGATGAAGGAGTCGCTAATATAGGCGATCGCCTCGAACTTAAAGGAGAACTCGGTCACTTAATCCGCCAAGCTACCTATCTCGAACTACTTCCCAAACCCGCTTATAACCTCAAAGCTACCGCCGAATGGTTTACTGATGAGTTATTGCAACGGCATCAACCCCAGTCAATTCATCCCAAACACAATGGCAGAACGCCTCTTGTAGCAGGCATGACAGCGACTTTAGCCAGCGTTTTAATTGCCGTTCCCCTCATTTGGCGTGCTGCTCAACCCGAACAATTTAAACAACAGATGACAGATACAGGCATTCCTACCCTACTCGATCACATGGTTCCTTCTAATTCTAAAACGGGCGATCAATAACTGATAGCTAAATTTTTCTCTTTGCGCCTTTGCGTCTTTGCGTGAGTAAAAAATTAAGGAGATACAAATCAATGAATACTCTCAATAACCTACTCAACTTCAAAATTTCCCTCAAAAAAGCCGTAGCACTCAATCGCGTTACCGTAGGGCTATTTTTCTTCCTATCAGGAATTGGTAACTATCTGAATTTCAATGTAGCAAATGGTTTTTATCACACCGTCATTACCCAAAGACTGCAATTATGGGGGCCTTTTCCTACTGGTTGGGAAGGTTTACCACCTCTACCTGCATTAATTGCCGTTCCCTATGCTTGGCTTTTACCCTTAGCAGAAATTGTCTTTGGCATTTTATTTGCTCTAGGTTTTTGGGTCAGATGGACGGGCTTAATTCTAATATTAATGACCTTCAGTATTACCATTGCCTTTGGCATTATTCCTGGCGGTAGTTTATTTGCCAATGGAGTAGAAAGTTTCAATAAAAATATCTTCTTCATGACCTTGATTTGGATGGTCATTGCTTACGAAGTTGATACAAAAAAAGCAAGAATGCGTCGCACGATGGAACGCCTCAATCAATTAGAAGTAAGACCTTAAGCTTTCCAATCGATCTGATAGACCTTCATTTCCAATCCATAAAATATGGTCTGTCTTTTGTACTCCATCCCTAATTTTTCAATCACTCTTATTGAGGTTGTATTGGCTGGTTCGACAACTGCAATGATGTAGGGTAACTTTAACTCATCTAGTCCGTATTGTAAGGCTGCCTTTGCTGCCTCTGTTGCTAAACCTTTGCCCCAATACTTATCGCCCAATCGATATCCCAATTCAGTTTCTTTTTTGCCATCAATTTCTTCAACTGCAATTCCACAATAGCCAATTAGTTGCTTTTCTTCTCTCAAAATTACAGCCCACTTTCCGAAACTATACTGACGATATGAATCGATGAAACTATCTACTTTCTCTTGGGTTTGTGCAACTGTCAAACAACCACTCACAGAAAATTTCATGACATTTGGATTGGCAAGTATCGGAGACAGTTTTCGATAATCTTCTCTCTCAAACTCTCTCAAAATTAATCGCGACGTTTCAACTATATTCCTCATCTTTATCAGCTTATGTCTAATAATCATTACGATGTCATAATTATCGGTACAGGTGCAGGTGGCGGAACCCTCGCCCATCGTCTCGCCCCTAGCGGTAAGAAAATCCTAGTCTTAGAAAGAGGTACTTTTTTACCCCGCGAAAAAGCGAACTGGGATACTGTCGAAGTCTTTCAAAAAGATCGCTACCATACCTCAGAAGTTTGGTATGACAAAGATGGTGAAGCAATTCACCCTGGTACGGGTTACTGGGTAGGCGGCAATACTAAAGTTTATGGCGGTGCATTATTTCGCTGGCGGGAACAGGATTTTGAGAAGGTAGTACACAAAGGCGGAATTTCCCCAGAATGGCCTCTTAAATACAAGGATTTTGAGCCATATTATACCGAAGCTGAAGAATTATACGAAGTACATGGCAAACGCGCCACAGATCCCACAGAACCTCCTGCTAACGAACCATATCCTTTCTCCGCGGTCAGTCACGAACCCCGCATTCAAGAGATTCATGATGCACTTGAGGCAAAAGGTTTTCATCCTTTCCATCTACCTTTAGCTATTAAGCTAAATGAAGTCAATCGTCGTTTAAATGCTTGCATTCGCTGCGATACTTGCGATGGTTTTCCTTGTCTAGTTAACGGGAAAGCTGATGCAGATATCAACTGCGTGCGTCCTAGCGTTGATTCCTATAACAATATTACCTTGATGACTGAAGCTCAAGTATTGCGCCTGCATACGAGTGAATCGGGACGAGAAGTAACAAAGGTAGAAGTTTTAGTGCAAGGAACGCGCACCTTTTTCTCGGCGGATATTGTAGTTGTTTCCTGTGGCGCGATTAATTCGGCAGTCTTGCTGTTACGTTCTGCTAATGATAAACACCCCTATGGATTGGCAAATAGTTCCGACCAAGTGGGACGCAACTTTATGAGACATCAAAACGGTGCAATTGTCGGACTTACTCGCAAATCTAATCCTACTATTTTCCAAAAAACCCTGGCAATTAATGATTTTTATTGGGGTGAATCGGGATTTGACTATCCGATGGGTCATGTCCAGTTACTAGGTAAGGTCAATAAAGATATGATTGCCCTAGATGCTCCTATTTTTGCGCCTGGATTGGCGTTAGAAGAGGTGGCAAGGCGTTCTGTTGACTGGTGGTTGACAGCAGAAGATTTACCAGATCCTAACAATCGCGTCTCTATCCAAAATGGTGATATTTATCTGGACTATACGGATAATAATACCGAAGCATTTGATCGCCTGTTAAACCGCTGGACGGAAGTTTTAAAATCAATCGATTGTGCAGATAAGATTTTGCCCTGTTCTCTCTATTTTCGCAAGCGCATTCCCCTACAAGGTGTTGCCCATCAATGCGGGACTTGTCGCTTTGGCGAAGATCCAAAAACATCTGTTCTCGATCTCGATTGTCGCACCCATGATGTCGATAATCTCTATGTAGTCGATGGTAGTTTCTTCAGATCTAGTGCGGCGGTCAATCCTACGCTTACTATTATCGCTAATGCGTTGCGGGTGGGCGATCGCTTGTTGGAAAGGTTGAAGTGAATGGATATAAAGGCACTAAACTTATGCAATGTTAATAATAGTGCCCAATTATTCATTTTTTCTTTATTTATCCCAATAAATGCCTATTCCTTCAGAAATTGCATCTTTAATTGAGCGTTTGACCCAAGAACTCGATCGAATTGAGGAAGAAACTACAGAAGGGTTAAACCTTGCCCAACGACTATTATCTCGCTTTACTAATAATGTAATACTGACCCAGTATTTTGCCTATTTCAGCACAATTCGCTTCTTTGTAGAAACTTCTAGACAGCAAGTAGAGACGACAACAGATACACTTTCAGCCGAAGA
>CAYTUO010000458.1:0-3545 GCA_964441015.1 uncultured Pleurocapsa sp. | reverse complement strand
AGATCCCTAGATTGACAATTAAGACCAACAGCCCTAACTAGCCTCTCTAGCTTAATGTCTAGGTAAGATGGCTGCTTAACATTTATTGAGGTCAGGTCAATTAGCCAACCGTTACACTAGAAATGGAGGGCGGTTAGAGAAGTTCTTTTCTTGAGGAAAAGCTTTTTGATAGGACTCTCCAGGAGGTTTGGTATGTCCACCTACATTATTTTGAGCAATCTGACTGACGAGGGAGCCAAAACCCTCAAACACAACCCAGAGCGAATCAAAGAAGTTAACAAGGAATTTGAAGCCCAGGGCGTGAAAGTTCTCTCGCAGTACGCCGTGCTTGGACCCTATGATTTCGTCAATATCGTCGAGGGACCAGACAACGTGCAAATGTCACGGATAGCTGCTGAGTTAGGCTCGCGCGGAAGCGTAAGGGTTCTGACCATGGCAGCTATTCCGATTGATGAGTTCATCGGCAGTTTCTTAGAAAAACCCAGTCCGGCTGAGTTAGTCGCCTCCGTCTAAATCGGGCTAGAAGCGATCGCTTCCTTGACTTGTCCGAGTTGACCTTGCTGATCGAGTGCGATCCCTATTTCATTGATGCCCAACAACTGTTGTAAGGCTTGGGTAATCTGAGAAGTTGTGTTGGCTTTAAGGGGATGGATTGGCACTCGATAGTTTTCAGCCATGTGCCGTAGGTTGGCGTTTTTTCTCAAGTGCGATCGCAATGCCAAAATGGCATCAGCCTTCTCGATTTTCCGAGTCAGGACGACAGGTAAATTCAGCGTCTCGATCGCATATATCAATTGGTGGCGATCAATGCCATAGGGGTAAAGACGCAACGGCGCAGTTTTGCCCATGAGAGCCAGCTTGTAACGAAGAGAGTCCGAGGATTGCGCCAACTCATCCCAGTCTTGCACGTTTGGGAAAGGAATAATTTGTCCAGTCTTTCGCCAACCGTTTGACTCGGAAACGTATGAGGGTTTGTAGGAAACGGGTTGTCTGTGCATTGGCAGGCGGAGAACCGTGCGAGTAATCGCGACCTGACCGTTTTCATTCATCGTTCTCACTTGCAGATGTGGTTGATGCCCCCGCAGGAGACTATCTACTGTATCGGCGACGCTTTCATGCACTACCCAGCACTGCCGTTCGAGCATCTCTACGGCAATGTCAAAGGTGGGAGGTGCTTTGCGCTCTCGCACGGTCTTCTGGCTACCCCGTCGTCTGGCTTCTTCATCGCCGAGGGTGACCGACTGAATCCCGCCCACCAGATCGCACAGGATTGGGTTTTTAATCAGGTTCTCAATAGAGTTGCCGTGAGCGGTTCCCACCAACTGTACGCCCCGTTCGGCAATGCTTCGCGCTGCATAGGCTTCCAGCTCAGTGCCAATCTCATCGATGATGATCGCTTGGGGCATATGGTTTTCTACTGCCTCGATCATCACTTTGTACTGTAGTTCGGGACTTGCCACTTGCATCCGCCGTGCCCGACCGATCGCTCGATGGGGTATATCGCCATCCCCGGCAATTTCGTTAGACGTGTCAACGATGACAACGCGCTTATTTAGGTCATCTGCCAACACCCGCGCAATTTCCCGCAGCGCAGTGGTTTTTCCCACGCCTGGACGACCTAGCATCAGAATCGACTTCCCCGTTTCTACCAAGTCGCGAATCATGGCGATCGTCCCATAGACTGCCCGACCGACGCGACAGGTTAAACCAATAATGTTCCCACTCCGGTTTCTAATGGCGCTAATGCGATGCAGGGTCTGCTCGATGCCTGCCCGGTTATCAGTCCCAAAGCGACCCACGCGATCGATGCAATAATCGATCTGTTCGCGGGTGACGAGGGTGTCGGACAGATACTCCGCATGTTCGTCTAGGAAGCGGGCTTCTGGGCGACGACCCAGATCCAGAACGACTTCAATCAAGTTGTCCCGCTGTGGGTGTTGTTCTAAGACCTGTCGAATCTGTGGGGGAAAAATATCGAGTAATTTCTGAAGGTCGTCTGTAATTCGCATTGTTTCGATGGCGATGTTGCTAGCGATCGCAGGAGGACAGAAAAGTTTAATTAGCGCTCCTGTAATAGGCGATCGCGGCTGGCGAGTAAGGATTGGCGGCGAATAGCAACATCAAATGGTAGAGAGCGATCGCTGCTTCCTCACGTATCAAGCTGACCTGGTCATAGTACTCACGATTGAGAACTCGTAGATTCCTCTCACCTCTAGTCTATCAAGCCCTGATCGGACAGTGAGTGAGTAGAACCGAACGCTTTTACCGCTGATAACGTTTGTGCCTAAGAAGCAAAGATTTGCCAACTCTAACGGATTTTGGATCTGCAATTGATTACCGGGCAGCATGGGCTGTTTCTCAACGGGCAAAGACTCTCCAGTTAAAGCCCCCTGACTTACAAACAAATCCTTACAAGTCTAATGCTTACGGGCAAAAGAATCTCGCACTTATCCTGAACTCGACTATTATGTGAGTCAGTGATCGCTCCTGCATAACCGAATGGCACTAAGATAAGCGGAAATCTTTGAAGAATAAGGGATTGAAAAGAATGACCCCCTCGAACCAGTTAAGGGGTTAAGAGCGCCATTCAACAAGCCGTTTCGAGTTGGATGTAGCAGTGATGGGGCGCGATCACCAAAAAAAATTGTTTGATACTGAGAAAAAAGCTTCCAAGTCTTGTAAAAAAGAATTTGATCCTTGGAAGCTGTTATGACTATTACTACTGTGCCGAATCGAGTAAAAATTATCAAGCATAAATTTGAACAAAGCCTGGGTTTACCTTTCCGAGACCTGCTACCAGAATCAGTAATTAAGCAAATTATTGAAGAATTAAAAATTAAATATCGCTGCCGTTTATTTGACCCATTTGTGACATTATGGGCATTTTTATCTCAGGTTTTAGATGTTGACAAAAGCTGTCATAACGCCGTGAGTAGAGTGATTGCTTATTTAGCGAGTGAAGGGATAGAAATTCCTAGTTCAGACACGAGTGCATACTGTCAAGCTCGGTCAAGACGGGAAGCTGGTACTAGCTATGGGGTATCTCCCTTACGATTATCTTTACAAGGTACTCGTCATCATCTTGAGAATTTTATCCCACAATTATTCGCTTCTTCTGAAACCAAACGCCACACCATTTATCGAACATTACTCAAAATAATTGTTCATAAATCTGTTCCCGATCGCCCAGGTCGAAGTGAACCACGAGGAAAGTAAACGTCGTCCTAAAGCTTATCCTTTAATGAAGCAACCCAGACATCAGTACGCTGAACAATGGCAAACTGCTTAATTCATAAGCCTTTCCGCTTATCTTAGTGCCATTCGGTCATTAGGACAAGTGACAAATGACAAATGACAAACGACAAATGAGAAAGGATAGAATTCCTGAAGGCTGCAAGTAACTTGTCTTCCACCAAATTGTGAGTCAAGCCCTCGGTCTGTTAGTACGGCTCGACTGAACGTGTTACCACGCTTCCATCTGCCGCCTATGAACGGGTGTTCTCCCCGTGACCTTACTGGATTAACTCCATGAGAGCACTCATCTT
>CAYTUO010000457.1:0-3560 GCA_964441015.1 uncultured Pleurocapsa sp. | reverse complement strand
ATCTATAGTTTTACCGTAGTCTGGGCAGTGGCGACCTTATCGAAATTAGCAGATTGGTTCGATCGCTACGTGATTGACGGTGCAGTTAATTTGGTCAGTCTAGCGACGATTTTTGGAGGCAATGCCCTCAAATACAATGTGTCCGGTCAGTCGCAGTTCTACCTTCTAACGATTTTGCTAGGCGTAAGTTTATTGCTGTGGTCAGTGCTTAGCGGTCAGTGGTCGATTGTGACAAATTATTGGTCGTCGCTTCTTAATTAGTAACCTTAATCATTAGTCATTAGGAGTCAGGAGTTCAGGAGTTCAGGAGTTCAGGAGTTCAGTAGTAAATATTCTTCCTTGTCCCGCGATTTTGGATTAAAGGATTGATTGAGTTACCAATCACTGGTAACTGATAACTGGTAACTGATAACTGATAAGTCACCAATCACCAACATAAGGAGTAAGTAAAAAGACAATGCTCAGTACTTTAGTCTGGGTGCCATTTTTAGGCGCAGCTTTAATTGCCTTCTATCCAGGAAAGCTAGAGGCTATCCATACCCGCAAAGTCGCTTTGGTCGTCGCCAGTGGCGTGTTAATTTTGAACTTAGTGTTAGGGTTTCAGTTTGACCCGACTAACCCCGATATTCAGTTTTCTGAGTATCTTCCTTGGATTAACTGGCTCGGCTTAAGCTACCATCTGGGAATTGATGGGCTGTCATTTCCCTTGATTTTCATCAATAGCTTGCTGACCCTGATTGCGATCTACAGCAGCATTGAGTCTATCGGGCGACCTCGATTTTATTACGCTCTGTTATTTATTCTCAGTGGCGGGGTTGCTGGTGCATTCTTGGCACAGGATTTACTGCTGTTTTTCCTGTTTTACGAACTAGAAATTATTCCCTTATACTTTTTAATCGCGATCTGGGGAGGAGAACGACGAGGCTACGCAGCGATGAAATTCCTTCTCTATACGGCAATTTCAGGATTTTTAGTGCTGGTATCTTTCTTGGGATTGGTGTGGCTGACGGGAGCTTCTAGTTTCGATTATGCGCCGTTGCGATCGCACACTTTGCCCGTAGAGACGCAACTCCTGTTATTAGCTCCTCTTCTCATCGGTTTAGCGATCAAAATTCCCATTTTTCCCTTCCATACTTGGTTGCCAGATGCTCACGTAGAGGCTTCTACGCCTATTTCCGTGCTGTTAGCTGGGGTGTTATTGAAACTGGGAACCTATGGCTTGCTGCGGTTTGGTGTAGGGTTATTTTTAGATGCCTGGACAGTTTTAGCACCTTGGATGGCAACTCTAGCAGCCGTTAGTGCCTTGTACGGGGCTTCCTGTGCGATCGCTCAAAAAGATATGAAAAAAGTGGTCGCCTACTCCTCGATCGCTCACATGGCTTATATTCTCCTAGCTGCCGCCGCTACTACTCGTCTGAGCATCACCGCAGCAATTTTCCAAATGGTCAGTCACGGCTTGATTTCCGCTATGCTGTTCTTGCTAGTGGGTGTAGTTTATAAAAAAACTGGCAGTCGCGATGTCTATTTCTTGAAAGGGTTGCTCAACCCAGAACGGGGTTTACCCATTGCCGGAAGTTTGATGATTTTGGGCGTGATGGCGAGTGCGGGAATTCCAGGAATGGTGGGGTTTATTGGTGAATTTTTGGTCTTTCGAGGCAGCTTCCCCATCTTTCCCCTACAAACCCTGCTCTGTCTCATTGGTAGCGGGTTGACGGCAGTTTATTTCTTGCTAATGATAAACCGAGTCTTTTTCGGTCGTCTAACCCCCGAATTAGAGAAAATACCGCAAGTTTTCTGGTCAGAGAGGATGCCCGCGCTCGTTCTCGCCTTGTTTATCGTCATTCTGGGAATTCAACCCAATTGGATGGTACGTTGGAGCGAACCTCAAGCAGCGATCTTGTTGACTGGTACCGAAGATGCGATCCGCCTAGCGCCCCCTTCGGAAATTGTCTCTCAGATAATTGATGAAACTGAATTCATGCCTTAGAGATTATTTATAAAGTCAACCCTAAATTTATCTGAGAAGCTAAGCAATTCTTGCACCGTCTGAATATCATAGCCATCCTGAAGTAACTGTGTTAGAAAAGCTTCGATAATGTAAGTGCTATGCTGTGAACAAGTGACACCATGAAATAGTCTCTTAGCTCTCAAGAGGCCTTAAGATTGACTTGATAAATAGCCTCTAATGACAGTAATCGATCGCAAAACTTGATAACTAATAGCCAAAACAAAAACTCGTCATGGTCAGCACTCAACTAGAGCCATCCAAACATCCCCTTGCCAAGTATATCTATCGCTTAGAAGCTGGAGAAGCTTTATTAAAAGACTCTCCCGAAAATGTCACAGAAGTCGTCGGCATCCTCAAAAGCTACGGTGTGGTGCTGGATGCCTATTCGCGCAATTTGATTTATATTGCCGAGAATCAGTTTTTGGTGTTGTTTCCCTTTTTTAAATACTTCAACGGGGAGATCTCCTGGGCAAAATTGCTGCGCCATTGGTGGCACGATCGCATTAACTTTGAATATGCCGAATATTGTATGAAAACAATGTTCTGGCATGGTGGCGGCGGATTAGATGCTTATTGCGATACACCAGAATTTAGAGAAGCTGTCAAAAAAGTCATCCAGGCAAAATTTAAAGGTAATTTATTCATGCTAGGACTGAATAAAGCCTTCCCTGAGTTTTTGCCCGAACAAATGCGGCAAATGGCTTACTATAGCGGACTGGGACAGTTTTGGCGGGTGATGGCGGATATTTTTCTCAGTCTATCCGATCGCTATGATCAAAGAGAAATTAAGACGATTCCGCAAGTGGTCAAGCATATCCTGGATGGTTTAGTCACAGATGCCAATCGACCAATTACTTACCAAGTCAAAGTAAGGGGTCAAGTTTACGATCTCATTCCCAAATCGGTTGGTTTAACCTTCCTCCCCGATACCGCAATTCCCTATGTTGAGGCAGTCTTCTTTAGAGGTACGCCATTCTTAGGTACGATTTCCTATAACGCTCAGGCCTACCAAATTCCCTACGATCAAGGGATGTTCGCTTATGGAGCATTATATGCCGATCCGTTGCCCATCGGCGGTGCAGGTATTCCACCAACCCTGTTAATGCAGGATATGCGCCATTTTCTGCCAGAATATCTCCATCAAATTTACCGCCAAAGTTTTCGCAAAGAAGATGATTTGTTGGTGCAAATTTGTCAAAGTTTTCAGAAGTCAATGTTCTGTGTGACAACTGCGGCAATTCAGGGATTAGCGCCTTATCCTTTCGATACGACTAATCCAGAAGAGAAAAAAGCTAATCGCGCTTATTTAGAAGGTTGGATGAACCGTTTTACGACTTCTCGGTTAGTGGATGCAAATAGTTAATTTCTTATCCACATAAAACATGAAATTGAGAGGAGTTATTAGTCTTTAATTCTTCTAAATGTTAAGTTGCATTCAAAAGGGGAATTTATATCATGTCCTGTTGAATAGGCTTAATATTAAATCTCGCACAGAGGCGATCCCCCCTACCCCCCAATCCCTCCGCCTTCGGCACCTCCCTTAAAAAGGGAG
>CAYTUO010000456.1:0-3561 GCA_964441015.1 uncultured Pleurocapsa sp. | reverse complement strand
TCAAACCCATTAGCTTCGGTTAATTGAACTTGTAGGTGTTGAACGATGTAGAAGAGTAGAGAGCGGCAGCCAACTGTCCCCAATGGTAATCCCTGCTGAGTGACGATCGCCATCATTTCAGACCGCTCGGATTGAAACAGGGTCAGCGCCGTGGCCAAGCTTGTTGTCGGTTCGCCGACGGGAGCAGGCTCGATAAAACGAGCGAGAGTGAGAGAAGAACTAGACATGAAGTACCCGTCTGGGGGGGACTGGATGTGAGGTTGAGAGAAGTCGCTGCGATCGCCAAGCACCGATTCGCATTTTCTCGCCTGGTCGAGCCAAGGGGATGATGGAGTGGAAAACTAGAATTTTTCTTCTTTGCTTTCTTCTCTATCCTTGACTTTCATTATGAAGCTAGATTGACAAAAAAAATGAGCCTGCCACTTATATGTAATTACAATTCACAGAGTGGTTAATAAATGTTAATTTGAGGAAAGAGTTTAGCCAACTCTCCAGACACTCCCAACTGTTCGTCAGCCCCCAAACCACTCATTATTTTTTTTGGAAACGTCTATTGCAGTTTCGCCTATCTGTCTGTATTTTTGTGAGCGATCGCGTGCTAGCTCAGTTTTTAACCAGCTTACTGAGTTGCGATCGCTATATCACCGCTCAAGTTTCTTCTGCTAGAGAGTTAATTCAATTTGTCGAAGAAAACAAGGAACAAATTGATTGTTTGATTGTTCTCAATCATCCTTCTCTTCAACCTGTCTTTAATCAATTTTACGAAAAGGGAACGCTCTTACCCGCTATTCTCATCGAATTTCCGACATCCCAAGGCAGCGAATCCGATCGAGACCCTCAATCTACAGGCTCTCCTACTTATTTTTATCACAGTGCGGAAATTCAACTTCGTGCAACCGAACTAGAGGCAATCTCGTCTACAATTGACCAAGCGATCGCGCAGTTTCTTCATCTAGGCCCGAGTTGCCCCCTTTCTGAAAGACCAACGACTACAATTAAAGTTAGCGAAGTGGAAAACCAACAAAGTTTTCTCCTATTACAACAGCGTAGGTTGGCAGAAAAGCTCAAGGAGCGACTGGGATATCTTGGTGTGTACTATAAAAGAAATCCTCAGTATTTTTATCGCAATCTATCTCAGGCAGACAAAAAAGAACTTCTGGCGCAACTAAGCTCGGAATATCGAGAAATTATTCTGACTTACTTCGCAGAAGATTCTCAAGTGAATCAGGAGATCGATCGTTTTGTCAGTCACGCTTTTTTTGCCGATATTTCTGCCTCTCAAATTTTAGAAATACATATGGAGTTAATGGATGAATTTGCTCAACAGCTAAAGTTAGAAGGAAGAAACGAAGAAATTCTCTTAGATTACCGATTGGCTTTAATTGACATTCTCGCCCATATAGGAGAAATGTATCGTCGTTCGATTCCTAGAGAAGATATTCCGTTTGAGCTATTATATCGAATAGATTAAAGTAGCAATTTAACTTTATCTTAGTTGTCTAGTTTTTCAATAAAAACTACCTGTTAGCCATGAGTAATTTTAGAAAAACCTACGTCTTAAAACTTTATGTTGCTGGAAATACGCCCAACTCGATTCGAGCCTTAAAGACGCTGAAAAATATTCTCGAACAAGAATTTCAAGGAGTCTATGCACTAAAAGTTATTGACGTGCTAAAAAATCCCCAACTTGCTGAAGAAGATAAAATTCTAGCAACCCCCACCTTAGCGAAAATTTTGCCTCCACCCGTTCGGAAAATTATCGGCGATCTTTCTGACAGAGAAAAAGTCTTAATTGGCTTAGATCTTCTCTATGAAGAAATTAGAGAAAGAGAGGAAAGAGAGGAAAGAAATTTAGAAAAATAGAGAATATAAATCTCTAATTTTTCAAAAGATTTTCTTTAAAATAACTATCAAATATTTTTAATAAAATAGAAATGAATAAACCGACTCCAAACGGACAACAAGCTTATGAATCATCCCCAAAAGGAGTCCGAAAAATTCGGACGATGATAGAAGGATTTGACGAAATCAGTCATGGCGGTTTGCCTATTGGGAGAACTACGCTAGTTAGCGGTACTTCTGGTACGGGAAAAACCTTACTTGCCATACAATTTTTATATCACGGCATTCAATATTTTGACTATCCAGGACTATTCGTTACTTTTGAAGAATCTCCGACAGATATTATTCAAAATGCTTATAGTTTTGGTTGGGACTTACAACAATTAATCGATGAAGGCAAATTATTTATCCTTGATGCTTCTCCCGATCCCGAAGGACAGGAAGTTGTGGGAAGCTTCGATCTTTCTGCGTTAATCGAACGCATTCAGTATGCCATTCGCAAATATAAAGCAAAACTGACTTCTATTGACTCAATGACTGCCGTTTTTCAACAATACGATGCAGCGCCCGTCGTTAGACGAGAAATTTTTCGTCTTGTTGCTCGACTCAAGCAATTAGGAGTCACTTCGATTATGACCACAGAACGAGTAGAAGAATATGGCCCGATTGCGCGTTTTGGAGTAGAAGAATTTGTCTCCGATAATGTTGTTGTTGTCCGCAATGTTTTGGAAGGAGAACGCCGCCGCCGGACGATTGAAATTCTCAAACTTCGCGGGACAACTCACATGAAAGGAGAATATCCTTTTACGATTACAAGTGATGGGATTAATATCTTTCCCTTGGGAGCTATGCGACTGACTCAACGTTCCTCAAATACGCGCAGTTCTTCTGGGATTAAAACTCTCGATGAAATGTGTGGCGGTGGCTTTTTTAAAGATTCAATTATTTTGGCAACTGGCGCGACGGGAACCGGAAAAACTTTGCTGGTGAGTAAATTTTTAGAAGAAGGATGTCGAAAAGGCGAACGAGCAATTTTATTTGCCTATGAAGAGTCACGAGCGCAGCTATCTCGCAATGCTTTTTCTTGGGGGATTGATTTTGAAGAAATGGAACGCAAAGGGTTATTAAAATTGCTTTGTACTTATCCCGAATCAGCCGGATTAGAAGACCACTTGCAAATTATTAAATCTGAAATTTCTGAATTTAAACCCTCTCGCATTGCGATCGACTCGCTATCGGCTTTAGCTAGGGGAGTTACAAACAATGCCTTTCGACAGTTCGTGATTGGCGTGACAGGTTATGCGAAGCAAGAAGAAATTACAGGTTTCTTTACGAACACAACCGATCAATTTATGGGAGCGCATTCGATCACTGAATCCCATATTTCTACGATTACGGACACTATTATCATGCTGCAATATGTAGAAATTCGCGGTGAAATGTCGAGGGCAATTAACGTATTTAAAATGCGCGGTTCTTGGCACGATAAAGGCATCCGCGAATATACAATTAGTCAGGAGGGGCCAGAAATTAAAGATTCCTTCCGCAATTATGAACGAATTATCAGTGGTTCGCCCACTCGAATTACAGTTGACGAAAAGACCGAACTATCGCGAATTGTGCGAGGGGTAAAAGATAAAAGCAAAGATGGGTGAGAAGGTGACTGGTGAGAAGGTGATTGGTGATTGGTGATTGGGAGTGTGGGGAGTGTGGGGAGAC
>CAYTUO010000455.1:0-3566 GCA_964441015.1 uncultured Pleurocapsa sp. | reverse complement strand
TCATTTTTTAGTTAATTACTAATAGTTTAGCATAATATCTCCTGAAGAACCAGAAGCTGGCTACCAGAACCAGATTGCTGTAGATATCTTTAAGTCCAATCGCGCCCCTGACATGGAGAAGATCGCCCTAAATAATCGCCTACTACATCGCATTCCCAACTATATCAGGGATAAGAAAAAACAAGGAATGTACGTCAAATCGGGGATTGAAGTGCAGGGCTTTTCTCCTGTCGAGTTGATGGTAAGACAAGCTAACACGCACTTTAGTGAATCAGCTTTAGTTGCCCGTCCCACCTCTCAGTTCCGTGACTTATTCCCAGAAATTTACACCCCGGCTCAGTATAACCAAGCATTACTTGCTAAAGCTTCCTTCGATAAGCTGTTTAACGCGGCTAGTATTGCCAATCTTAAACTTCGTCACGAAACTGGCCCTGTTCTGAAAGTCTCCACGACTTCAGGCAAGCAACTGGAAATTACTAACTTAACGAAATTTGACCATCCACAAGCTTTTAGTACCGATCATCTTAACCTCAAACTAGTCGAGAACTCCACACCAGGAGCTTATCACAAGTTGCTGGCGATCGCACAAGTAAACGATCAAGTCGATGAGAAAGGCAATCCCCTCTACCAAAAACTTGGAACGGTCTGTGAAATCTCTCGTGGCTTAGAAGGTCTACAACCAGGAATGATGACTGAGCAAGCCAATGTCTCCCTAGCTTCTCCTTTAACCAAAAGGCAGGGAATGTTAAAGTTTCGACAAGCTTATAATTATGCTGAATCTTTTGCCAATAGCCTCTCACCAGACGACCGTTCGGCTATGGCTGCGGCAACGTGGCACGTCTGTACGACTCCAGATAATCAGAAAAATGCCAACTCATCTAACAAAATTTCTAACTTTGCCTTTGCTGCTTTTGGCTCCGAGATTATCGGACAGTTAAAAGAACTGCAATTTACTTCATTCCTGGCTGCTGAACTTAGACAACACAACCAATCTCCCGATTCTCTTTGGCGCAATGGAAGTGATGTTTCCCTGGAAGTTAAAGCGAATGAAGACAAAAGGTTTTGGTATGTCTTCGACCCAACAACTGAAACTGACTATAAATTAGGAGTCCTTTCCCCGAAGGGGGCGCAGTTACCAGTTGGGACAAAAGCCACGGGGAAAATTACTGGAAATGCGCTCGCGACTGCCACTTTATCCATACCTGGCATCGACCAACCAATCACCTTTGGCAAGATGGGGGAGTATGAGCTAGCAAGTCGCCAGTTTAATGGGGAGTCAGTTAAAGTTACACTCAAATCAATTGTGCCTCAACCAAAACCTATTCTAAAGCTCTCTGGCAAAGAAATTGGAGAGTTAGACAGCCGAAGCCAAGAAATGTTAGCGGAGGCTAATCGCCTTAGAGAAGGACAACAACTCGACGTAACCCTAAACACCTTCGGGACTGATGCTGGCACTTATACCCTGGCAACTACTGCACTGGGCAATACTATCCGCGTTAACCGACAAGCTTTTGCCCCTCACCAAAAGACTAGATTTAGTGGAGAGTCAGCGAAAGTAGAAATCGGCTTCAAACAATCAAAACCTGCTATGGGAGTTTGGCTAGATGTTGACGGGACGACTAAACTGGCAGGAATCTTTACAACCAATCATAAGTCAAGCAAAGAAGCCTTGATGAAAGCTGGACTCTGGAAGAATGGAGCGACTTTTGATGCCACAATTACCAGTAATATTACCATTGCTTCTATTACCATTGACCCGAAATCTGTACAGTATCCAGAAATTGGTCAATGGATTAGTCCCGAACGCGAGCGACTATCTTTTGAGCCTACGCCCATTGAGAAGGTGGCTGATACTTACCTAAAAGCCCTCAAAAAACAACCGTCTCTTCTACATCGACTCGACCAAGATTGGACGTTACCGGACGGATCAATCCAAAAATTTTCGACTCTGGGGCTGGCAGTAGATGAGTCGGTCGCAGATGCTACTCGTCAATGGCTAATCTCTCAAAAAGTTCCTCACGTTCAAATAGAACCCACTGACCCATCCGTAGAACCGGAAACTCAACGAGGCTATGTGGTTTTTCGCCTCAAAGAAGTTTTGGTGTCGCCGAATATACTACAGTTAATGAAAAAGCAGTGTGGGGAAGTGCTAGATGCAGTTGCGATTGATGAGGCTATGATTAGCTCTTATCAGAAAAAGCTCTCTACCATCCCAAAACTTTCTTCCCCAACTCCAACTCCAATTTTCCCCACTTCACCCCCTAACTCACCGACATCTCCAGTACAAGAAACAAGTTCTACTCCTATTGAGATACAACTCTCTCGTACCAAAACAATCGCTCCTATCGTCAAAGATTATCTGGATTTAGCTAATACTCACCATCACTCCGGTTCTATCCATACAGCTACTTGGGACAAAAGCAGTCAGTTCCTTTCTTTGGTCGATAATCGTACCAACTGCCTCAAATTATTAGCCAAATGGGAAAACAATCGTTGGTCTGCTTTACCCGTTCCCCTAACTGACTCAAAAACTCCTAATTTAACTGAAGCTGACGTAACGCATTTTCAAAGTCTCGTTCCTAAAATTGAAGCGAGTTGGGATAAAAGACGAGCGCAATATCGCACTTGGTATAATTCGAGTGCATTTGAAATTCTCAGTTCAGTTAAAGGTTCTCAACCATCACCGGAGCAATTAGATTTAGCGATCGCGATTTCTGTTTTAAGCTCATCGCACGACCACAATGATGTTGGCAGAGTTCTGTCTCAAAGCGATACAGTCCTGGCAATGAAAGCTACTTTGTCGAAAGAAGAATTTGAACCTCAAATGACTGAATATATAGATAAAATTTATCAACAAGCATTGGAGAGAATTCAAAACCTTGAAAATCAAAAAGATTGGGAAAGATGATTAGAATTAGCTAAAAATTTAACTAAAGTTAGAGATTTAATCCAAGACACTTTTTGGCTATCGCACTCGCAAGTAATAGCAAGGTGTATG
Source organism: uncultured Pleurocapsa sp. (assembly GCA_964441015.1). Lineage (GTDB taxonomy): Bacteria > Cyanobacteriota > Cyanobacteriia > Cyanobacteriales > Microcystaceae > Hydrococcus. Next base: position 568 of record CAYTUO010000455.1, on the reverse strand, counting down.
GCGATCGCGACAAACAATCGCTTCGGGTAAATTGACTCCTATGACTACTCCAATAGCCAAGAAAATTAGCAGCCCCACACTTTGAACGAAGTAGAAGTTATAAAAATCAGTTAGCGAGCGATGATAGGACAGTCGCCGCGAAGCCTGTTCAAGTTCTAAAATCCACTTTTTTCTTTCTACTTCTAAGTAGTGCTGCTGTTGTAATACAACAGTGGCTATTCGTTTCCAGAGAAAGACATCGACCCAAGTCAGTATTTCGGTCTGAGTTCGAGTTCGAGAGAGTTTTAACCTCTGTGGGGACGACGAGATGACTTCTGAGTTTGTAACTCCACGAGTAGCTTTTGCCTTATCGCTTCTCGGTTGGCTTCCCAGTCTAACAAGACCGAATTTAAGGAAATCCCACCAGCTTCTGCCTTGAGTACCCTTGTCCTGAATGAGTGTGCCGCCGCTTCGATTAATCCCGACTCGCTCCACTGGTTTAGGCGCATCTCCAATAGCTCCAGCCACAGAGTTCCCAATTGGTTCTCCAGTTGGGCCATTGCCACTCCCATTTCTTCGACTAGATTCT